>QNYL01000157.1 GCA_003973375.1 Flavobacteriia bacterium | reverse complement strand
ACCTATATCTCTACTACTATAATTTTCTTTATATTTTAATTTTAAAGGCTCATTCTGCTTTGTAGTCTCTGTCCTAAAAGTATTAGATTTTGTAACTTTTATAGAATTCAAAAAAGGAGTGATATACTTATCAAGGGCACTCTGTATTTCTTCAGAAGCAATACCATAAAATAGTTCCCCACTTATAATAACATAAAGATGCATAGGAAAAGTATCCCTTTTTGAAGTATCAGGATTTTTAAAATACTCTTTATCACTAAAAGCCAAAAAAATAGTGCCAGCTTGCCCATTATTGGTGTTTAAATAATAAGCAGTAACTGGATGCCCCTGAATTACCCCTTGCCCTATTTTTGTTTTTACAAAGGTATCTGTCGAATGATTTTTAAAAACCTCTTCAACAGTTTTTTTGGGTGAAACTTCAATGCTAAGATTTATTTTTTTAGTTGCTTTTGGCAATAAACCTTCGTAATTTGCCCATCCGCTCTGATAGGATTTAAATGTATCATTTCTGCTTCCATGTTTCCAGTTGGTTCCGATATAAAAAGATATTCCAAAGTGTTCAATACGCTCCATACCAATAGGGTCTTTTTTTGTAATCAATGTGCCTTGTTTTTTAGACTCCGAATAACTTCCTAAATAGCAATTTGTCATCAAATAGTAAATCACGCCACCCTTTTGTTGCTGTATTTAACAACTTAACACTTTTTGCTTTTATAGAATGAGAAATAGAATCCCAATGTTTATTACTATCTCCTTTCAACTTCATTATAAATATGTTACATATTTCATTATGTTTTCGTTGGCACCTTGGATCGCTCATATGCACAATTACCTCTTTAGTGCCATCACTATTTAAATCTACACTTGCAATTTTATAAATTGTTTTATCAGGAGACATATACCACTCTTTTATTTTCTGTATCGCTCCACCAGCTTCTCCTGGTTTTGCCTCATGCAACTGCAATACTTGTGTAGTATTTTCAGATGCAAAACTATTATCTGCATAAACTAAAGCCATTAACAAAATAATTATAAATTTTTTCATTTTCAATCCTTTACTTTAAGAGGGATACTAATCTCTTTTACACCATATCCCTGTTGGTCTATTATCTCACTACTTCGAGGGGACAAAATCTCTTTGCTATTTCTCTTATTTTTACCTATGATTAATACGCCTCTTATATTAATACGCAAACGCTCTAAACCTTCTGGAATAATTAGTTCAGTCGTAAAAGTTCTACTTTGACCATAAGCCCATTTACTCTCCCAGCCTTCTAAAGCAAAATATTTACTTCTTATTACCGAGCGTGTTATAGAGCTATAAAGTTTTGAGCCAGAATCATAACTCTTAACAGAATCAAAAGTTTTTTTCACAATTTCTGTTCTCATCTCTTTTAAATCAGGGAAAGAGAGTGTCAATCCACCCATACGAGCATTCGCTTTTTGATTACGCATAGTTACTTTTAGCAAAAACGGCTCTCCCTTTCTAAAAAAGCTTGGATAGCGTATTGTTATCTCTATACCATTTTCATACAGTTTAAAACTCTTTTTTTCAACTATATCACCTCTATTTACAGCACCTAAACTCTGCTGTTGTGTAAAAGTTCCATCACGGTAAAGATATATTATTCTCTTTAAACCTCCTCTACTTTTATGGGCATCAAGCACAACATCATAATAGCCATCCTGATTAACATCATAGAGTTTCCAAGATTTAATAAGAGTATTTTTATGTGCCGAATTAAAAGCTGCCTCATCATTCTCGCCACTATAGAGAGTTTTTAAGCTCTTAAGACCATTATTTGTTACCCCCAAAAGAACAAGTCTATCATTTGCATAACCTTGATTCATATACTCACCAAAACAAAGTAGTTTATCTTTAGCACCTTCAATATCTATCTTTTTACATTTCCCTGGGTAACCAGATTGATAAAAAACTTTTTTCCATTTTCCTCTCTGATTTCTAAACAGCATTGCACCACCCCAATTACTAGCATGTGGCTCGCAACCAGCAGTTACAATAAAAACCTCATCTGCACCACTGCTTAAAAAGTTTCCTCGATAGAGTGCCTCAAATGCAAATGTTTCAGAAGAATCGAAATTAATTGTTTTAACCCGAGAGCAGCTACAAGTAGGCATACCACCTTCAACCAATTTCGGTTTATCCTTACAAATTGTTTGCATTAATGCATTTGCCGATATTCTATTTTTCGCTCCGTCATTTTGATTTACTTGCTGAGTATGCCTACTTAACGCAAGACAAGCTTTTTCTATCTTGCCTTTCTCACAAGCTAAGCTAAGATATTTTATTCCCTTATTACTATTTTTTTTAATACCATCACCATTGATATAAGCTAAACCCAAGCGATAGCACTGCTCAATATCATGAAGCTCTTCACAACCACTCTTTAAAATATCAACCGAACCTGCATAACTTATTGATGTAAATAAGCACATAATTATTAAATATTTATAGTATATTTTCATAACTCTTCTTCCTTATGCATTTGATTAACTTAAAACGAAAAACCATGCACCAATGAATTGACTAATCGATCATAGCGCCTCTTATACTTTATAGGATAGCTAATAAGCAGTGTTGCGCTCTTACCACGATACAAGATAGTTTTTTGATAAAAAATCTTTCCATCCTCTCTATACCCCGAGAGGACAAACCAATTTTTTTTACGAACACGGTAAGTAATTCGCCCACCATCATTGCGCACATAAGCTCTCATTTCACGATATAATTCATT
>QNYL01000040.1 GCA_003973375.1 Flavobacteriia bacterium | reverse complement strand
GTTTCTTTAATTTTATTTTTCTCCCAGGGTCAATTCAACAGTTTTTTCCTTGCCCTTATGATAAACCTTCAATTTGATTTTATCATTACTCTTGTATTTTTCAATAAGGTCGGCCAATTGATTTCGAGAATTCACCTTCTTACCATTTACCTCCAGGATAATATCATTTTCCATTAAACCGGCCTTGTCAGCCGGAGACCCCGGCACAACCGCTAAATCGGTCATCTTTTCTCCTCTGATAATCAAAGCTCCGTAGTCATATGGTAAATTATTTTTCTTTTGAATTTCTTTGTTTAAAATAACATATCTTACTCCCAAAAACGCTTTTTTAATCTTAGCTATTTTTCCATTAGCCTTCACTTCCTCAAAAGCCCTTTTGGCCTCATTGCCGGCAATGGCAAAACCAATATTTTCCGCATTAGCCATAGCTACATTGACGCCAATGACATTCCCTTCAATATCCAACATTGGCCCCCCGGAATTTCCCGGGTTAACAGCCGCATCGGTTTGAATTAAATTCTTCAACTGCTCCGACGGCTCACCAAAACCCCCGGCTGTTATTTTCCTGGATAAACCGGAAATGACCCCCTTACTCACAGTGTTATCAAATTCTCCCAAAGCATAACCAATTGTAATAGCCGTTTGTCCAACCTGTAATTTGGAAGAATCACTAAACTCCAAATAAGGTAAATTATCCCTGTCTATTTTCAAAATTGCCAAATCAGTATTCGGGTCTCGAGCTAAAACTTTGGCTTCAATTTTCTCTCCCTTATCTTCATCGCCATTTAAATAAACAACATACTTAGCATCCCTACTGCTAACAACATGTCCATTGGTAACAATATAGCCATCAGCAGAAACCAAGAAACCGGTACCGGCGCCAATCTTCACTTCCTCTGTCCCATTTTGTCTTCGTTGAGGTATCCTGAAATTAAAGAAATCTCCAAAGCCATCAGGAATATCACCAAATGGATTTTGATAATAAGTTTCAAAAGTTGGCACTTCCGCCGAAGCGACAATACTCACAACCGCCGGTGATGCTTTTTTAACCACCTCAATTACCTGAGACTGTTCGCTAACAACCTTAACCGGCTGAATATTTTGCTGAGGCTTAGCCTTTAACCATTCCTTCAAACTAAAATTCTTGAAACTAAAATCTTTCTTATTTTTTTGTAGATTTTTAGTATAAGTTTTATACTTAGCACTACACCAGTTGATAGCTTGACTTCCGGAATAAAACAAACTACCGCCGACTATTAACGACACTAAAACAACGCCCAATAATTTACCTGTAGATAGATTATATATTTTTTTTGTTTTCATATATTTAAAATTAATTATTAAACTATTTTTAATTATACCATTTCTAATTAACTACTGTTCATAAGTCGCAGTTAATTTTGATTTAGACGATGTCGAAGAAAACGAAGTGATGCTGTAGTATCATTGAGCTTTCTGAGACAAAATTAAAATTAACAAGAGTTGCTGTACAGTAGTTAGTTAGAAATGGTATTAATATGCAAAATCAACTAATTTGTAAATCACAAAATAGAAATGTTTTAAAAATATTATTTGTATTTATATTTTTGTAAGAGCTATTTTTTACACATTCTCTATCAAAAAGCAAGAAGTTAATTTTCTCTATTCACTTAGTAAATACATTGTAAAAACAAAATATCTCCGTTTTTTAACTGGGCGAGTAGAGGGAATCGAACCCTCATAACTGGTGCCACAAACCAGTGTTCTACCACTGAACTATACCCGCCATATCGTTACCTAAGATAGTATAGCACAGTATAAAAAAAATTCAAGGGACGGTTTCCAAATTTCGGTCTTGCTTTTCCGGTGGTTCGACCACTGGGAATCCAATGGTCGAACCACTGGAAAAAATAACGAAAATTAGATTATTATTTAAACTCAATTTCTAAATTTTAGACCATGCCGAAAACACCAAGAAAAATCTACATCATCGGACCGGCCGGTAGCGGTAAAAGTACCTTGGCTCACAAACTTGGTAAAAAATACGATTTACCAATTTTAGATTTAGACAACATATTTTGGAAAATAAAATATACCCAAGAAAACACTTTTCAACAAAAGCAACTTCTTCTTAAAAAATTTATAGATAACAACCAAAATACCGGCTGGATTGTTGAAGGCGCCAATAAAGATTTTATTAAACAAACTATTTCTCAAAATCCAAAAGTAATCTGGCTTAACCCTAATATTTTTATACTATTTTATAATATTGTAAAAAGATTTATCAAGGACAAGTACTTATCTTCCAACGAAAAATTATCTTCCGACAAAAGCCGACCAAAAGACAAATCAAAAAATAAAATAACAAAAAGCGAAAATAATACAGCAAAAGGCAAAGATTCTCTCAGAAACAAAAAACCAGATGCTCAACACACCTGGTACGGACTTTACTGGCTTCTCAGGGGAATTATCAGCTATAAATTACATAATAAGCTCTACAATATTCATAAGCAGACAAATT
>QNYL01000082.1 GCA_003973375.1 Flavobacteriia bacterium | reverse complement strand
TATTTATAAAGATATTTTTCTTCCATTTTGAGCCATAATCAATTGGGAAGGTTCTTTTTTCCAGTTTAAAAGGATTTTCTTTTAAGGATAAAAACAGAAGAGGCGACAAGTAGATCTTATTGCCTATTACATCGCTCTGATGATCATCTTAGAGGGTGATCTAAGTTCAATCATTGTATTTTGTTTTCGGATTACAGCATTGGCATGGTCCTTTAAACTGTCGGGTATTGATAAAAAACTGAGTTTAAGATCTTGTGAGAAAAGAGAATTAAATGATATGAATAACAGGAATAAGGTTAGGCTAATATTTTTCATAAAGTGCTTATAGGGTCATTGTTTGTTCTTTGTGTCTATAATGATCGTTACAGGTCCGTCATTGAGTAATTCAACTTTCATATCGGCGCCAAAGATTCCTGTACCTACTTTTTTATTCAGAAGTTTCTCAAATTGTTTGATAAATTCGTTATAGATAGGAATGGCTGTTTCGGGAAGGGCAGCTTTGATATAAGAAGGCCGGTTTCCTTTTTTGGTACTGGCCAGCAATGTGAACTGACTTACCACTATGGCTTCGCCGTCAATATCAATCAATGAACGATTCATCACACCGTTTTCATCATCAAAAATTCTAAGATTTGCTATTTTTTTGGTAAGCCAGATGATATCGTTATCAGTATCTTCACCTGCAATACCGAGTAAGATCAGAAGTCCCTGATCTATTTTGCTTATCTGTTTCCCTTCAACTGTAACTGAAGCTTTGGAAACTCTTTGTATTACAACGTTCACTTAAGAATAAATTTTAATATATCTATGGTTTCAAGGGTGTAATGTACCTTCAAAGGAACTAAATAATTTTTAGGAATATTGTGTAAATCCTTAAAACTTGATTAATTTTTAAAGGTTCTAAATAGTGTTTATCTATAAAGTCATCGAATTGAAAAAATTATCTTTTTGCGCCTTTTTCCTTTTTTTATTTTGCCTAATACATAAGCATTTGCTGCAATAAAAAAAACAAAAATCCATCAAAAATCTTAATCTTTCAAAAATCAAGCACTTTACAGGCAAACACTAAATAATAACTTCTTTTTCAGTGATTTATTGCAGAAAAGATGGAATTTTTATCGTTTTTAAAGGGTATAATCGTTTACACGATAATTTTCGTCTTCGCCGGCCAGTAACTGCAGATAACTCCGGTAACGTGATGGGGCAATTTCTCCCTTTTCAAGAGCTTCTTTAACGGCACATCTAGGCTCATTTACATGAAGACAATTGTTAAATTTACATTGTGAACTGAGCTTGAGAATTTCCGGAAAAAAATGACCGATCTCCTGCTGCTCGAAATCAACAACGCCAAAACCCTTGATGCCCGGTGTATCTATGATATAACTTTCCGGTTTTGTATCGAGGACAAACATTTCGGCAAAGGTAGTGGTATGAATTCCCTGTTTGTGCTGTTTTGAGGTTTCAGCGGTTTTTAAATTCAGGTGAGGTGCAATGCTGTTGATCAGGGTTGATTTTCCAACTCCGGAATGACCTGAGAACATGCTCACCTTCCCTAACATCAGGGCTTTTATTTTTTCGGTATTGATCTTCTCCTTGGCAGAGATCTCAATACATTTGTAACCTATTTTTGAGTAAATTTTGATGAGTTCCTCTTTTTTCTGATGCTGTTTCGTTTGATACGCATCGATCTTGTTAAATAAAAGAATGGCCTCTATACTGTAAGCTTCGGCTGTGGCCAGAAAACGATCGATAAAAGCAGGTAATGTTGGCGGATCATCAACAGTGATCAGTAAAAAAGCCAGATCGATATTGGCGGCAATGATGTGGGTTTGCTTGGAAAGATTTACCGATTTACGGATGATATAATTCTTTCTGGGATGAATTCCGGTAATGATACCGGTATCGTGATCCTTTTCCAGATCAAAATCAACATGATCTCCAACCGTTACCGGACTTGTACTTTTAATACCTTTGATCCGGAATTTCCCTCTGATACGACACTTATACTGTGCGGAGTCTTCAGTTCTGACCCAGTACCAGCTTCCTGTCGATTTGATTACAATTCCGGTCATTATTTATCCTCAGTATTATTTAAAATTTAATAAGATCCGGAAAGGAATTTGGCTTTCCTCTCCGGATTATTCTGGTTAATTTTCATCGGGCAGAGTAGAATACTCTTTGGCATATTCCAACATCTGAGCAGCAAAACTTTCCGGCTGGGTTACTTTGATATCGGTAATCTCTCCTTTGTCGTCGGTAACCGGTTTTAATACCGGATTGATGAATCCGCTGTAGGGAGCCGATTTAAATTTACTGTTTCTTTCGAGCACTTCTTTATGGATCTCAGGATCAACTTTTACACCGTAGGTTTCTACCAGTGCCTTTCCCGCAGCATAATCGCCTTCTGATTTGATTCGCTGAATTTCCCGCAGCAGATCACCGAATAATTTTCGTAATTTTTTGTAATCCCTGATCACAAAATAGGTTTTACCGTCTTTTTTAACTT
>QNYL01000248.1 GCA_003973375.1 Flavobacteriia bacterium | reverse complement strand
AGCCGTTAAAGAATATGTCAAAGCCCACCCACACCGTATGGGGGAGTGGTCGAAGACATCTAAGACAAACGTTGCAACCATGTCGTCTGGCGATTTTTACGCCAATGAAAAATCTGTCTGCGTTGATGAGGCGACGGATGTAAAAATCGAACTAACAACAAAGGATGGTTCTGTGATTGTTCTCAAAGAGAGCACGCCATTACTTGCAGGTGAAATCTTTGATGGCACCGTGATGTCTAAAAAGGCTCTGATTAAGTTTTTGCAAGAGCAAATAGCCGTTGCTAATGAGCGAGGCATTTTATTTTCGCTCCATATGAAGGCGACCATGATGAAGGTGTCGGACCCCATTATCTTTGGCCATGCTGTCCGTGTATTTTTTAATGATTTGGTTGAAAAATACGGGGAGGTTCTCGATTCGCTCCAAGTTGATTTTACCAATGGATTTGGTGATTTAATTGGGAAGCTCGATAATTTACCTGCCGATCAAAAATCAGCCATTTTGGAAGACATTGAAGCCATCTATGAGGCTCAGCCAGATCTTGCTATGGTTAATTCTGATAAAGGGATTACCAATTTACATGTGCCATCTGATGTGATTATTGATGCTTCGATGCCTGCGATGATTCGCACGTCAGGGCAAATGTGGAATGCTGAAGGCAAACAGCAAGATACCCTCGCGGTGATACCCGATTCGTCTTATGCGGGAGTTTACCAAGCAACGATAGATTTTTGTCGTGAACATGGTGCATTTGATCCAACGACGATGGGAACCGTGCCCAATGTCGGGTTGATGGCGCAAAAAGCTGAAGAGTATGGTTCACATGATAAAACCTTTGAAATCCCCGCCGATGGCGTGGTTCGAGTTGTTGACACGGATGGAAACACGTTGATAGAGCATACCGTGGAGGCTGGCGATATCTGGCGTGGTTGTCAGGCTAAAGATGCACCTATTCAAGACTGGGTAAAACTTGCCGTTTCTCGTGCAAGAATAACGAACACGCCGGCCGTTTTCTGGCTCGATGAAAACCGGGCTCATGATGCTCAAATGATCGCAAAAGTTGGACAATATTTAGGCGATCACGATATTGACGGGTTAGAGATTTTTATTATGCCTCCTGAAGAAGCGGCAAAATACACGTTGAAACGACTAAAAAATGGTGAAGACACCATCTCGGTAACAGGGAATGTTCTGCGTGATTACCTCACGGATCTTTTCCCAATTCTCGAAGTTGGCACTTCCGCGAAGATGTTATCGATTGTCCCTCTAATGAATGGAGGAGGGTTATTTGAAACTGGTGCTGGAGGATCAGCTCCTAAACACGTTCAACAATTTGTAGAAGAAAACCATTTACGTTGGGATTCTCTGGGTGAGTTTCTTGCACTCGCGGTTTCACTTGAGCACCTTGGAAACAAGACGGGAAATGAAAAGGCCAAAGTAATGGCTAAGACACTCGATGATGCGACATCTAAATTATTACTTAATAATAAGGCTCCGTCACGTAAGGTAAATGAACTCGATAACCGTGGCTCTCAATTCTATCTAGCTCTTTATTGGGCAGAAGCACTTGCCAATCAAAGTGATGATGCCGAGTTAGCACGTCAATTTGCATCTGTCGCAAAAGAGCTTGCTGAAAATGAGCCTGCTATCGTGGAAGAACTCATCGCGGTTCAAGGTAAACCTGTAGATATGAAGGGGTATTACCTTCCTGATGAATCTATATTAACCGCAGCGATGCGTCCAAGCGAGACGTTCAACGCTATTATCGCTAAAATCTAAGAACGGTTAGTTGAAGCTGAAAGCATTTATTTCACCAATGGTATTTGATAGAATGCCATTGGTGAAAATTTATTTAGGTAAGGATGACGTTTTTTACGTTAAAGTGGTATTTTAATACCCTTTTTCGTCGATATATTTGGAAACCCACTCGATGTTGTAGTTTCCTTGAATGAAATCGGGGTGATCAAAAATTTCTAATTGAAATGGTATGGTTGTTTTAATCCCTTCAATTTTAAATTCTGATAAAGCCCTGCGCATGCGTCGGATGGCTAGTTCACGAGTTGATGCCGTTACAATGAGTTTAGCAATCATTGAGTCGTAGTAGGGAGGCACGGTATATCCAGAATAGACGTGAGTATCAACACGAACGCCCTTTCCTCCAGGAGTGTACCAGAGTTTGATTTTTCCTGGGCTTGGGCAGAAATTATTGTAGGGGTCCTCAGCGTTAATGCGACATTCGATCGAGTGTCCTCGAGGAGTGGGGTTTAAGACGTGTTTGGAGAGTGGTTCACCAGCGGCAACGCGGATTTGTTCCTTGATGAGTTCACACCCCATTACTTCTTCGGTAACTGGGTGTTCAACCTGAATACGCGTGTTCATTTCCATGAAATAGAAATTTTTTGCATCGCTATCGACAAGGTATTCGATGGTGCCTGCGTTTTCGTAACCAATCGCCGAAATAAGGTTGACGGATGCTTCCGCCATTTTTTTGCGGAGCTCCTCGGAGACTAGTGGAGAAGGACATTCTTCA
>QNYL01000297.1 GCA_003973375.1 Flavobacteriia bacterium | reverse complement strand
TATTATTGGTATAAGCAACACCTGTAGTATTGAATTTACTATTTTCCTTATAGATCGCAGGCTGAATATTTACTACTTCGCCTTTCATATCAATCTCACCAATAAACAATTGCTTTCTGGGATTGTAATTTCTTCTTTTGGAGGTTGGTTGTCCGGCTGATGCAAAAACGATTTTATTATCGTCTAACATCGCCACAGCATAATCTGAGTTTTCTTTATTGATCTCTAAAAACTTAATCTGGTAAGTCCCAGAATCCTGAGCCATCAAATGGATCACATTTCCTAAAAACAAGAGAATTAAAGCAATTTTTTTCATGATATAAGATTAATTTTTGACTGTCTAAGTAAGTTTGTTTTGCAATTTTTTTTCTTTACCAAGGGGAAATAAAGTTATTATCAGTGTGTTAATAACGTAAAAAAGAAAGATTAATTATATCAAAGTTTTAAAATTATGTTTTTTTAAAAGCATAAAAAAAGACCCGAGTCTAAAAAAACGAGTCTAAAAATGGTATTTTTATTAAATAATTTTATTGTATATATTTGTATTACAATATTTTATGTATTTATTTAGCAATAGTATCTTTTGAAGTTTCAGGCTTTTTATCTGTGTCTTCTGCCGATTCTTTATTCAGGCCATCAATCAATTGTTGTGTTAAATTTAATTTTTCTCTTCCATAAAGTACTGATCTTGCTTGACTTGTTGTTCCAAGTATAAAATCGTAAGAATTTTTCTTTGCATAATCATCGATAAAGGTTTTGATCTCCTCATTGATCTTTTCAATAAGCTGACTACCTTCCTGCTGGAATTGTTGCTGGATCATTTGCTGCTGCTGCTGAATCATTTGTTGTTCCTGCATTAGTTTTTGTTCTAAATCGGCAGCATCTTTAGCGGACATTTTTGAACGCTTTTTTTGATAATCCCGTACCTTTTGTTGAAACTGCATATTGGCATTCTGAAAATCGGCTGTAAGTTTTGAAGATCTGGTCTTCATCTGTTCTTCTGCTTTTTTATAAGCATCGTATTCCTTTAGCACCTTGTCCATATCCACATAACCTATCTTTGACGGTGTGTTGCACGATAATAAAAATACGCTAAAAGCTAAAAGCATTAATAATTTTTTCATTTTAAAAATTTTTGAAATTGAATGACAAATGTAATCTTTTTGTCAGTTGGTTTTAATTTTATTTAATTTTTATTTCTGTACCCAAAAAAAGCGGTTAAATACAACAAAACACAACTATAAAGAATATTTATTAATATAAAATATCGATCTAATATCTTTATAAAAAAGAACGGATTTACTTTCGATTTAAGCTTCTTTAAAAAATTTAATAGTATTGTTCTTTTCTTAAAAGTAAAAAATGGCTTAAAATGGCTTAAAATAGATTTTAGCCGTGTTTTATTAGATAAATCAGGGAAGAGTACTCAAAATTACTTTTTGCCTTAAGATTTGAAAGTAATCCGGTTTTAAAAGCGGAAAGCAAATTCCCTTTTTGGTTTTTATATTTTTCTGAAAGCATGCTCACATAAAAAGAGTCAAACTTCATGGGTAATGTTTTAACGACTTTCATTTTTTGTTTTGAAAAAAGTAAACTGATCGATCTTTGGGAAAAATGCCAAAGGTGCCGGGGAACATCGTAAGCAGCCCAGAACCGTTTGTAATAATTCGCATCATAGGATTTGAAATTAGGCACGGCAATGATCAGCACCCCTTCCGGTTTTAAAAGTTTTTTCAGTTCAGAAATATACTGCTCAGGATTGGGCACATGTTCCAGCACATGCCACATAGAGATCACATCAAAACTTAAGCCTTTTTCAAGATAAAACTGAATATCCTTTTCCAGATCAAAATCGTTTTGATCTCCTGATGTTTGTTTTAATTTTTCATACGCCAGCTGTCTTGCTTTTTTATTGGGTTCTGCTCCGCTGACTTTCCATCCGGATTGCTGAGCTACTTTTAAAAAATCAC
Source organism: Flavobacteriia bacterium (assembly GCA_003973375.1). GTDB lineage: Bacteria > Bacteroidota > Bacteroidia > Flavobacteriales > Flavobacteriaceae > Namhaeicola. The sequence continues at coordinate 559 of QNYL01000297.1, read as the reverse complement.
CTGTACCGCAACCAATATCGAGTAATTCTTTATCCTGTGTTTTAAAAGAATCGATCAGTTTTACTTTTTGTTTTAAAGTGTAATTTTTAACCCATTGATAAAGCTTGTCCGTAAAGGAACTTTTTGAATCGGTATGAGAAATATACGCATCACTTTCGTAATAAGCTCCCAGCTGATCAAGTTCAGGTTGCGGACTTGTAATCAGCATATCGAGATCTTTATCGTATAACAGATCAAAATACTCCTGACTTACCGTATGATCTTTACAGGTTAAATATTTTTCTTTTTTATTTTCCATTTAAAAAATAATAATTGCTTTTATATACTTCATATTCCCTTTTCAATTTCTTCAGATACAAGATCAAACGATCCCGAAAAGGAGAATTCATTGCCAGATAATCTACCCCGTCTCCATCTGTAATCGTAACTGCAACGTACCTGAAAGTTTTACCTTCCTGATACGGATCATCCAGTTCTTTATTGTAATAATAATCATCCGAACTCTTATTTCTAAACAAATTATACAGATCCAGATATCGCTGCTGCTTTGAGTAAAGCA
>QNYL01000208.1 GCA_003973375.1 Flavobacteriia bacterium | reverse complement strand
TTAAACAATTCTCTTTTACCAAAGTCATATAATGATAATAATTTAATTGATAATTTGGATATAGGGAGTGGGTGTAGAACCTATTCTATGTGGGATAAAATTAATATAGATTGTATATCGGGATTTACTATTTGTCCTCCAAAGCCTTGCAATGCTGAATGTAAAGACCTTGATGTTTATGTTGAAAAAACAGAATGTATATATGATGAGCGCTCTCAACAATATACAGGATATAATGTAAATATTGATATTAGCGGTATTGATGATACGGAGCAAAAAGCATGTATAAGTTATGCTTTGACTGATAATCCAGGTCAATCTATTCAATGGGGCTCATTATCCAACGGTTCTTGGACAGTAGGTCCATTTGACAGCGATATATATTTGACCGTTACGGTATGTCCGAAATATGAAGATTGTCCTTGCAGTAATTCTACTTGCTATAAGACCATATACATTCCAAAGCCGGATTGTGAAACACAAAAGGGTATTGAAAAGGGTGGAATTGGCTATAGATCCGGTAATGCGAAAATCGTAGTGGAAAATACGGATGCAGGAGAATTGACAGTTATCCCAAATCCGTTTAACAACGATGAAATAATATTGCATTCAACACTTAAACATACCGTTTACGAAATCTTTGATTTATCCGGAAAGAAAATTCAAGATGGTGATTTTGAAGGTATTGAATCAAAAGTCAAAATAGTTGTTTCGCCGGGAATATATTTTATAAGATATATCGATAAAGCAAGAAAGTCGGCAATTGTAAAAATCATAAAATTATAACTAATTAACCAAACCTTGAAGGTTTTCGAAAACCTTCAAGGTTTTTAATTAAAATAATGAGCAGAATAATCTTATTTTATATAGCCTTAAGTTTTATCAATAATTCACTAATAGGACAGACCTTTGAATGGGCAAAGTCTTTTGGGGGTGATTTTAGAAATATTGGATATTCAATTGATACAGATAATAAGGGCAATGTATATACAACCGGATTTTTTGAAGGAACTGCTGATTTTGACCCCGGACCGGGTGTATATAATTTATCCTCAAATGGAAATAATGATATATTTATATTAAAATTAGATAAAGGTGGTAATTTTGTCTGGGCAAAAAGTTTTGGAGGATTATCTTCAAATGTACCAAATCCGATTGCTGACACAGGTTATGGTATTGTAACGGATAAGGATGGCAATGTATATGTATGTGGTGCTTTTGAAAAAACGGTTGATTTTAATCCTGGATTGGGTATTTACAATATAAGTTCATCCGGCGCTGAAGATATATTTATTTTAAAATTAGATACTGATGGCAATTTTATTTGGGTCAAAAATATAGGAGGAAATTGGCAAGATGTTGCAAGGTCAATTGCTATAAAAAATGGAAACTTATATATTACAGGTGATTTTAGTGGAACAGTTGATTTTGATCCCGGACCCGGTGTATATAATTTGGGAGCTGCAATTGGAGGTACATTTATTTTAAAATTGGATATTGACGGCAATTTTATATGGGCAAAAAGTTTAGAAGGGCGGATAGACGGAAAATCAATTGCAATTGATAATAACGGTAATGTATTAACTACGGGAAATTTTTCACGGACGATTGACTTTGACCCTGGATCAGGAATTTATAATTTAAGTTCTGTTATAAACGGTGGTTTTTCGACTTGGGATATATTTATATCCAAATTGGATAGCAATGGAAATTTTATATGGGCAAAAAGTTTTGAAGGTACCGGTTTTAGCGATGAAGGAGCTTCAATTACAACCGATAAATCCGGAAATATTTATACTACGGGAAGTTTTGGAGGACTTAATGATTTTAATCCAGGATCTGGAGTTTATAACTTAAGTTCTACTGGATATAAGGATATATTTATATCAAAATTAGATAAAGATGGTAATTTTGTTTGGGCAAGGAAAATGGGAGGACAAAATGCCGATTTGGGTTTTTCTATTGGAGTTGATAAATATGAAAATGTTTACTCCACTGGTCATTTTAGCAATGATGCAGATTTTGATCCAGGTCCAGGAATATATAATATGAGTGGTCCACTATGGAGTTCGGGTAGTGCTTTATTTATATCCAAATTGAATGCTAATGGTAATTTTATGTGGGCTCATAGTATAGGAGATCAGCTAGGGTCTAGCACTCAAGGATTCTCAATCTATATTGATTTGTATCAAAACATATATCTTACCGGATATTTTTCAGATATAGCAGATTTTGATATCGGTCCTGATACATTTGAATTAATAGTACATGATGATGGCCCTGGTTACGACGCCTTCATCCTCAAACTCTCCCAATGCCCCACCACAATCGATACCATACATATCAATACTTGCGATAGCTATACCTGGATAGATGGCAATACCTATACATTAAGTACCGATACCGCACAGTATATACTGCCAAATGCCGAAGGCTGTGATAGTATCGTTAGCCTCGAGCTTACTATCAATCACAGCGATAGTACGTTGTATCAATACACCGAATGCAATAGCCTTATCTGGAAAGGAGAT
>QNYL01000166.1 GCA_003973375.1 Flavobacteriia bacterium | reverse complement strand
CGCCGTCGTCTCAAAAACATGAACTACTTTAGTGATGTTCAAGTTACCGACTCACCAAGTAGCCAAAAAGGATACCGTGATATTAACATTCTCGTAGAAGAGAAAAACACAGCCTCAATCAACTTCGGTTTAGGTTTCAGCTCAGTGGACAGAATCGTAGGTTTCATGACGATTGAGCAAACAAACTTTGATATCAGTGATTGGTCGAGCTTCACGGGTGCAGGCCAAAGATTTAACACAAAGATTCAATATGGTAGCCAGCGGAAAGACTTCACCTTAGGATGGACTGAGCCATGGTTATTTGGCAAACGACTCGCTTTAGGCGTGGATTTATTCTACCGTAGCGCTCTCTATTATAGCTCAGAATACGAACAAGGGCAATTAGGTGGTGCTATCTCGCTTCGCAAACCATTTGGTAAATATGGTTATCTCAAAGGAGGCATTCGCATAGAAAACATCAAAATCGACGTTGATGAAAGTAATATGGGGCTTAACCCAGACGGAACAGACCAATCATTATTCAGACAATATGATGGCAAATACTTGCGCAATGCACTCAGCTTAAACTATGTGCACGATACGCGTGACAGCAACCAACTCCCACGCAAAGGGCATAAAGTCGATGTTGGAATCCAATACGTAGGACTCGGTGGAGACGTGGATGCAGTTATCTTCACAGCCGTTGGAGCACAGCATTGGAACTTATGGGCAGACACCATCCTTTCGATAAAAGGAAACATCTATGTAGCCGACAGTACAGGTGATGATGACGTCCAAATCTTTGACAAAAAAGCTCTTGGTGGAGCGCACTCACTTCGTGGTTTTGACAACCGAGACGTGGGACCACGCGATCCATTTAGTGGCGAAGTCATCGGAGGAAACACCGCAGCCTTCTTCACTGTGGAATACACATTCCCACTCATTGAGCGCGTAAGAGGAGCTATCTTCTACGATGCAGGTATCGTGAATGAAGACTCATGGGATTTTGCCAATGATTTTTATCACGATGCAGGATTTGGTCTTAGACTCAACCTTCCATTTGGTCCGCTTGCAGTGGATTATGGCTTCCCCCTCAAATCACCAGATCCTTTAGCAGATCAAGGAGGACAGTTTAGTTTCTATCTCGACTACGCATTTTAATCCCTCCTCAACGACATTTGAAGTAGTAAAACCCACCTCACTCATTTCACCGCTAGCTGTTAAATCAGCTAGCGGTTTTTTTTGCCGCGCGTTTCTGCCTAGTAGAGCACGCAAAAAAAACCTCGAACTACCCTAAGATAGATCGAGGTTGGTGAATGATTTCTTCTGACTAATTAATATCTGTAGTGGTCAGGTTTATAAGGACCCTCAACTTTTACTCCAATATAATCAGCTTGTTCCGGCGTAAGCTTTGTAAGTTTACAACCAATCTTATCGAGGTGTAAACGAGCGACTTCCTCATCGAGGTATTTAGGAAGCACCATCACAGAACCAGCTTCATACTTATCCTTATTTTTCCAAAGATCAATTTGAGCTAATGTCTGATTGGTAAAGCTATTGGACATCACAAAACTTGGATGACCCGTAGCGCAACCGAGGTTCACGAGTCTTCCTTCAGCAAGCATGTAAAGAGAGTTTCCATTGGGGAAAGTAAACTTATCGACTTGAGGTTTAATATTTAAATGAGTTACACCTTCTGCCGATGTTAATTCAGCCATTTGAATTTCGTTATCGAAGTGACCAATATTACACACAATGGCTTGATCTTTCATCTTCTCCATGTGCTCAAAGCGGATAATGTTAAAGTTTCCGGTCGTTGTAACATAAATATCCCCCCACCCCAAAGTATCTTCGACGGTGAGCACGCGATATCCTTCCATTGCGGCTTGAAGCGCACAAATAGGATCGATTTCGGTAACAACGACTTGAGCACCTTGAGCCCGAAGTGCCTGAGCACACCCTTTACCCACATCACCGTAACCACAAACCACGGCAACTTTACCGGAAATCATCACGTCTGTCGCGCGTTTAATGCCATCGATAAGCGACTCGCGACACCCATAGAGGTTATCAAATTTTGATTTGGTGACCGAGTCGTTAACATTAATAGCAGGGACGAGCAATTTCCCTTCTTTAGCCATCTGATAAAGGCGGTGAACCCCTGTAGTGGTTTCTTCAGAAACGCCCTTCCAGTCTTTGAGAATTTCAGCAAAAATGCCAGGATTCTCCACGGCAATTCTTTTCAAAAGAGCTTTAATCACTCCCTCTTCCTCACTTGATGCTGGCTCATTAACCCAATTGGATCCTTGTTCCATTTCATATCCTTTGTGAAGGAGTAAAGTAGCGTCACCGCCATCGTCCACAATGAGTTCTGGTCCTTTATTACCAGGAAATTTTAATGCCTGCCATGTGCAGTCCCAAAATTCTTCGAGGGTTTCACCTTTCCAAGCAAAAACGGGAACACCAGCTTTTGCAATGGCAGCAGCCGCATGATCCTGTGTAGAGAAAATATTACATGATGCCCATCGGACATCGGCTCCAAGATCGACGAGAGTTTCAATGA
>QNYL01000155.1 GCA_003973375.1 Flavobacteriia bacterium | reverse complement strand
AATATCGGTATCAATATTCTTGCCACGATCGACCCGACTCTGGACGCCTAACGCGTCGAGGTCGCTTCTCCGAATGGTCCTAAAAATTTTTATTCGTGAAGGTGAATTTTTTAAGAATCCGTTCTTTTTAGAGGCTATTGAAAAGGCAAAAGAGAGAAACAGTAAAGTTCATTTAATGTGTCTTATTCAAGAAGAGGGTGTTCATGGAGCAACTCGCCATGTAAATGCACTCCTTAAACTTTGCAAACAGCAAAATTTTAGTGATGTTTTAATTCATGCAATAACAGATGGTCGTGATACAGCACCAAGATCAGCAAAAGTTGACCATTCTCTACCAATCAGCCAGGGTCCCCATTCGGCGTAGGCCAAACGAAATCTAAGCGCAGTTTCACCTGCATGAACACCCATTCCGAAGAGGTCGAATTCAAACCGCATTCTAATATTTCCCCATTTATGATTGGTTGGTACAAACCCTTCGAACCGGAATGTACTGGCACGAACACTAAAATTTGTACTTCCATTGGTTCCCCAACCGGGATCAGTAGGATATACAGGAATTTTTGAAGGGCGGAAACCACCTATCCAGTCGGGATCCATTTGCTTGATATCGTAAATAAGATCTGTCTGGATATTTCCCCAGATGTCGACATAAAATTTCTTTCCTTTATTTTCCTGTGAGAAAAGAGAAAAAGAAATGAGTATAAAAAACAAAACGAAGTATCTTTTTTTCATAGTTCGATGCATTAAAGATGAGATATAGATGTGTAAATATTAATTCATACAATTGTATTTGTATATTTCAGAAGCCGTTTCAATACCCAGATCAGCTGCTCTTGATAGATCCGGACAGGCACCGGTAAAATCGTCCAGGCTGAGCTTGGTAAGGGCTCTGTTAAAATAGGCGAGACCAAAATCAGGGTTCATGGAGATCGCTTTGGTAAAATCGATAATGGCAGGGTTTAGTAAGCCTATGTTTCTTTTGGCAATTCCTCTGTTGTAATACACCATTTCGTTGGCAGTACCCAGATCTATGGCTTTGTCAAAATCTGCAATAGCCCTCTTAAAATCTTTAAAAATTAAAAATATAACACCTCTTTTTTGATAGGCTTCGTTAAAATCGGGTGATTTTTCTATGGCTTTTCCCAGATAAGTCAGCGCATCATTGAACTTCTTTTGATCAAAACTCTGGATACCTTTTATATACAATTCATTGGCGTTTTGACTTATACCGAATACCGGAATCATTAGAAAAAGCAGAATGTAAAATGTTGTTTTCATGTTGTAGTTTTTATTGATTAAATTTATAAAAAAAATAATAGATTTACACAATACATTAAAAAATTTAAAAATGAAAATTTACAGATTACTATTGTTCTTTCTGATTGGTGGTTTATTAAATGTTTCGGCACAAAAAAAAGAGCTTTCCTTAAAGGAGGCAGTTCTTAATCAGAGAAATACACTGGCTCCCGAAAGGATAACAGGATTGCAGTGGATTCCCGCCACAGACACTTATGTTTTTGTAAAAGATAATAAACTGAAAGAGGTTTCTATAAAAGGGAACAAAACAGCCGATCTTCTTACTCTGGAAATGCTGAATAAGAGCGCAGGACTGAAAAAAAATATGAATAGATTCCCGTACATTACCTGGATTGATCAGGATCATTTCTATTTCAGGAGCGGTAATTCCTATGTGCTCTACAATCTTCAGAAGAAGACATCTAAAACCTATGTTTTTGATAAAAAAGCTGCTAATAATGATCTGGAGAAATCCACTTTTAATCTGGCCTATACGGTAGGAAATAATTTGTTTATCCGCAGAGCGGACGGATCGGTTAACCAGATCAGCAATGAACCGGATAAAGGAATTGTTTATGGACAGTCGGTTCACAGATCTGAATTTGGAATTACCAAGGGTACATTCTGGTCGCCAAAAGGTAATAAGCTGGCCTTTTACAGAAAGGATGAGCGTATGGTTACCGATTATCCGCTCATCGATATGACTGTTCGTCCTGCAAAGGCAAATCTGATAAAATATCCCATGGCCGGAATGAAAAGTCATCATGTAACGCTGGGTGTTTATGACCTGAAGAATAAAAAGACCATTTATATAAAAACCGGAGAACCCAAAGAGCAGTATTTAACCGCTGTCAGCTGGAGCCCGGATGAAAAAAGTATATTTATAGGGATCCTGAACCGTGATCAGAATCATCTGAAGATGAATCAGTACAATGCGGAAACCGGAGATTTTGTTAAAACACTTTTTGAAGAAAGAGATGAGCAATATGTAGAGCCTGAAAACGAATTAATCTTTGTGCCCGGCAGTACTACCCAGTTTCTTTGGTTCAGTAACCGTGACAATTACAAACAGCTCTATTTGTATGAAACCAGCGGGAAATTGATCAGAAAAGTGACTCGCGGTAATTTTGACATTACAGCCTTTTTAGGTTTTGATAAAAAGAATAATTTTTATGTTCAGGGAGCCACAGATTTTGCTCTGAACCGTCAGATCTTTAAGGTGAGTTTAAAAGGAAAACAGGAGCAGATCACTAAAAAGA
>QNYL01000051.1 GCA_003973375.1 Flavobacteriia bacterium | reverse complement strand
AAAAACACACAAGTATTGATTATTTTAGCTCAGGGGTTTGAAGAAATGGAAGCGGTTATTCCGTATGATTTATTGCTACGTGCTGGTATTGATGTTGTCGTGGCAAGTCTGAACGGTGAGAAAAGCGTGACTGGAGCGCATGGACTGACTGTCGAGTCAACGGTCGCGCTAGAAAACGCAGGGGAAGATTTTGACCTCATTCTTCTTCCTGGAGGGCTGCCGGGTTCTGAGTATTTGGCAAAAAGTGATGCCGTTTGCCAACGTGTTCAACAACAGTTAAAGGCGGGGAAATACGTTGCTGCGATTTGTGCTGCTCCCGCGTTTGTTCTCGCTAAAGCATGTGATGTGGTCAAAGGGAAAAACGTCACGGGGTATCCCGGCACCGAAGAGATGCTCTCTGAGTCAGGTGGCAATGTCGTAGATTGTAACGCAGTGCAAGATGGCAATCTTATTACAGGAAAAGGACCTGGTGCTGCAGCTGATTTTGCTCTCAAAATCATCTCGGTTCTAAAAGACCAGGAAACGGCTGATGAGGTTGCTTCTCAAGCCTTGTTTTCAGTAGAAGGTCATTAAATAGGAATGCCTTGTTTGAGATGAAACCTCTGCTTACAGAGGTTTTATCTCACGTTCTATGCTCCTTATGTCATTTCGAGAATGAGTGGGGCAAGTTTGTAACTTGCCGACTGGATAATGTGCGAAGAATCCGTCGAACCACCCTATGAGGTTGGCCTTCAGCCAACAAAATGACAAACAATTCAAACCCCACCATGCAACCTGCGGTTTTTGGTGGGGCTGGTATAAGTTTCCCCGTTGGGGAAAATGACGAATCAGAGAAGTAAGATAACTTGGTTCTATTCTCAATGAGTTTGGGATAACTATTGAGTTTGGGATTACTATTGAATTGGTGAAAGGCTGTGAAGGGAGTTTTTTATCTTTCACAGAAGCAAGATATGCTTGGTATTCGGTGGAGATTGCAGAGTCAGAAGGTGTAAGTCCTATTATGGTGCCGCCCGCTTAACCTTCGAGGTTAATTTTTTTGGGTTTTGAAAACCTTTCACCTTGTAACGATTATTATTTATGAAATCTGCTTTTGTTTGTTTATTAGGCTTTGGAAATTTTTTGGCATTCGCGAATGCTTCGACGGAACCGGCATCGCTACGATCCGCTTCTCCATCGATTCATCATGGTTCGTTAAAAACAGAACAAGCGACAATCAAAAGAGAGGTGAAGGGGGAGGACGATTCTTTCTTGGCACCGATCAACAAAAAAATACCTGGTCAATTTTCAGGTAGGTTTCAATTCTTAGGTATTTACCGTGACTACGAGAGCGTTGGATATGGTCATTCTTCAACGCTTGGAGCGATGTTAAACTATCGGTCTGACCGCTGGGAGGGATTTGATTTTGGCGCCGCCTACAATTATGCGGGAGTTGTTCTGGATGGTGGTCGTTCTGCTATTACTGCCAATGGCGATATTCACGTATTGAATGAAATCTGGTTGCGTTACCATTTTGATGTTTTAGGAGGTGAAAAAACCTCATTGTTAGGAGGTCGCAATATCTTTAATGGTGAAGTATTTAGAAAAGATGATTTCCGGCAAAAGGCGCGTGCCATAGAATCGATTCAATTGCAATCTGAGGATATCGATGGGTTTCGTATCACACTGGGGCATGCGGTGAAGATGAGTAACTGGATCGATACATCGGATCGGTGGGATTTTAATGATTTTGGAGACGTTTTTGGTGTGGGCTATGATACCGATGGTGTAACGTGGGGAGAGGTGCTTTACACGGGGATGGCAAAATGGGAGATGAGCTTTTTTAATGCTTATGCGTGGGATATTTCCAATTTGATGGGGGCGAGAATCCAATATGACTATTGTGATGAAGCATCGCTGATATTTTATTATCGCCATGAGCAAAACGTAGGTCGTGCCGACACTCGGAGATCTGACGCCTACGGGGTATCGTATCGGCAAAAAATAGGAGGAGTAACCTTAGAACCAGGATATTTTGGTGTTCATGGTAGCGGATTGTTGTTTCAAGAAGGAACGACGGGGATTAACCATCCTTTAGGATCTTCGATGATGATTTGCACAAGTCAGTTTGCTGGCGGATCAGACACCGCTTACATCAAGGCAACAACGAAGGTAGGAAAGACATTTTTATACGCTTTATATAACTACACATGGCATGATTCACGCGATCAGAAGTTTGACGGCCAAGAGTTAAACGTCATCGTTAAACACCCCATTGTAGAACATCTGACAGCTGGGATGAAAGCTGGCATCGGATATAGAGATGAGAAATCGGGAAATGAAAATGTGACATTTAGCGATGTGCGGTTGTTTTTAACTTATACATTCTAGAATAAAATAACCACAGCAACACCATGTGCTAAAATGTAAATCTTGTTGTCAAGAAGGGTGGAAATCGATAAAACATAAAATTATACGATGAAAACGATTTATATTATAGCACTGATGTTTATTACCATACTTTCTTCAAGCAATGGAAGTTCTGAAAAGTTGACCGTTTCTAAATGGAAGGCTAAATCTTTCACAAGTTAT
>QNYL01000017.1 GCA_003973375.1 Flavobacteriia bacterium | reverse complement strand
TTACGTTTACAGGTGTGAAAATTATTTAAAAAAGTAAAACAATATCTTATTAAGTCACTTTTTTAAACAAAAACAATAAATTTGCAATTAAATTCCTTTCTGGCGGAAGGATTTTTCATTTTTTTATGATTAAAAGAGCACTGATTTTTTTTATATTAATTCTTCATGTTACCAATCTGTTTGGGCAGGTTAAAGTGAGTGGAGTTGTTTTAGATGTGGATAAAAACCCGGTTTCTTTTGCTAATGTGATCTTTAAAGGATCAACAGTTGGAACGGTTTCTGATGAGAATGGACGATTCTACCTGCAATCTGATACTTTTTATCCTGATCTTGAGGTCTCTTTTTTAGGCTTTAAGAAGAAAACCCTTCCCCTGAAAAGAACCAATCTTAACATGAAGATTATTTTAGAGGAGGACAGCGGGAGTCTAAAAGAGGTTACTTTATATACCGGCAGGATAAAAAATAAAGATAATCCGGCTATTACCATTCTAAGAAAGATCTGGAAGAAAAAACGTACTAACGGGTTAAAGAAATTCAAATACTATGAATATGATAAATATGAAAAGCTTGAATTTGATCTTAATTCAATAGATGATAAATTAAAAAAGAATAAGGTTTTTAAGGGAATGGAATTTGTTTTTGATCATGTGGATACCTCTTCTGTTACAGGAAAAGCTTACTTACCCATTTTTATCAATGAATCATTATATAAGGTCTATGGTAAGAATACCATCCCCAAAAAGCTAAATGAAAAACTTTTGGCCAATAAGAATTCCGGGTTTTCCGATAATCAGGGACTTATTGCTTTTATAAAGCAATTGTATGTAGAATATGATATCTATGATAATTACATCAAATTTTTTGACAAAAGTTTTACCAGTCCTTTATCCAGATTAGGTCCTACAACTTACAATTATGTTCTGGCAGACAGTGCTTTTATTGATAATAAGTGGTGTTTTAATATTGTTTTTTATCCGAGAAGACAAAATGAACTCACTTTTAAAGGAGATTTTTGGGTAAATGATACGACCTATGCTATTAAAGAGATTGAAATGGCAGCTTCAAAAAGTATGAATATCAATTGGGTAAAAGATATTTATATTGAGCAGGAATTTGAAGTGATGAACGATAGTATTTTTTTATTGAAAAGAGATTACTTTATGAGTGATTTCTCGATCAATAAAAAAGAAAAAACCAAAGGAATTTACGGCAAGAGAACTACTTTATACGACAATCATGTATTTGATGTTAAACGTTCTGACGAATATTATAAACTAGATGTGATGCAGGATCCTGAAATTTATTCAAGAGATGATGAATTCTGGAGTCAGAACCGAAAAGAAGTTCTGAATAAAGATGAAAAAGGGATCTATAAAATGCTGGATACCCTGCAAACGGTAAAGAAGTTTAAAGAATTAACAAATATTTCCGAGATCCTTACTACAGGATATATGAATTTAACAAGAGGTTTTGATTGGGGGCCGATATATAATACCATAGGTTATAATGATATTGAGGGTTTACGTTTGAGATTTGGAGGAAGAACTTATTTTAAAAGATCTGATCCGTGGAGGCTTCAGGGATTCTTAGCCTATGGATTTAAAGATGCTAAATTTAAATATGGAGTTGAGATGAATTGGTTATTATCAAAAAAATACCGTTTGATCTATTCACTTGGAAATCGGAGAGACATTGAACAGCTTGGAGTAAGTCTGACAACTTCTAATTACGTTCTTGGCAGAGGGTTTGCAACTACTTCAATTTTTACAAGGGGAGATAATGAAAAGCTTACGAATGTAAATATTACAAATACAAAATTCTCTTTTGAACCCATTAAAAATTTAGAAATCAGGTTGGGAACTACTTTTAAGACTCTAAAATCAGCTAATCCTGAGGTTTTTAGTATGGATTATTTTGATCAAAATGGTCATATCCAGTCGGAAGTAAAGCAAACTGATTTCACGTTGGCATTGCAATATACTCCAAAGAGAGTGCCTTGGGGGCTTGGCGTTGATCAGGGAGTCAGTAATGAAGGTAAATTTCCAACTTTTTATTTAAGTTATACGAGAGGTTATAAAGGAGTTTTGGAAAGTGATTTCGATTATCATAAACTACAGTTCTATTATGAACAACCCTTGCAGTTTGGATTAATTGGCAGATCGAAGATATTTTTTGAAATTGGCAAGACATTTAATACAGTTCCTCTTGCTCTGTTAAATGTAGTACCGGGTAATCAGACTTATTTTACAGCGGGAAGAGTTTTTGATCTTTTGGATTATTATGAATTTGTTACCGATCAGTATGCGTCTTTGCATCTGGAACATAATTTTAACGGGCGTATTTTTTCAAAGATACCTTATCTGAAAAAACTAAATTTGAGAGAGATCATTGGTATAAGAGGCGTAATCGGATCAATATCAGAAGAAAATAAGGAAATAAACGCTTCTAGTGTTCCGTATGTAGCTCCTGATAAACTATATTGGGAATACCATGTAGGAATTGGAAATATCTTTAAACTGATCCGTATTGACCTTTCTTACAGAGGAAGCTACAGGGAGGTTCCCAATGCAACAAAATTTGCTATCA
>QNYL01000010.1 GCA_003973375.1 Flavobacteriia bacterium | reverse complement strand
AACCTCAACAGGCTGTCCAGTTTTTTTATGTAATCATGCGGATAGTAAGCACTTAGCTGATAAGCGGGCATTCCGCCAAAGGCCCGGTCGGTCCAGTAAGCCTCCTCTCCTGTTTGCGCTCTAAAATCCCTGATCTCTTTAGACATCCCTCTGAACTGGGCAATATCACTTTGAAATAAACTTTTCCCTTCCAGAACGGGAGAAAAATAAGCCAGGGAAACAACGATGAAAGAAAATGTTGCAATCAGATAAGGTAAAATTCTTTTAAGATTCATCAGTTGTCTTTTAGTTTTTTATTATTAAAATCGCGTTAATCATCAACTTCTTCATAATCAACATATTCTCCCACATTATCATCATTTCTTCTATTTGTTCTAGGCGCTTTTTCAATGGTAGTTTCACCCACATTTACATTTCTCTCAGGCTCCTGATACCCCTGTTGTTCTCTTACTTTTTTTTCCATATTCTTCATCAGCTTATTAAAGAGAACGGGGAATAATAATCTCCCAACAAACTTAATCACATAATAAATTAAGATGATTATTAAAATGGTACGTAAAAGATTTACAATTGAAGCTTCCTGCATATTTTTTTAATTTTAAATTCAAAAATAACAATTTGCAGATAACTTGTGCGTTTATATAATGAAAATCTTATTTTTGACTAAATAATTCAACTAAAATGCGGCAATATTTTAAGTTTATCCCTTTTCTGTTTTTTTTTCAAATAGGATGGGCCCAATATACCGAGGTAATCAACTCCAGACGACCCGGCTTTTCTGACAGTCCGTACAGCCTTGGTACGGGCGTGTATCAGGTAGAAGGCGGACTTTTTTATAAAAATATCGGTAATTACCTGAATTACTATTTTCTTGATGGAGACAGTAATATTTCAAACAACTACAGCTCAACATCTATAGGGTCAGATATATTTTTAAGATCCGGACTGTTTTTTGAAAGACTCGAACTCAATATTGATATGTCGGTAAGACATGAAAACCGCGATGTAATTTTAAAATTAGCTGACAAGGTCAATAATAAAAATCACAGCTCAAGTCTTAACACTTCATCCTTTGGACTGGATAAGTTTAATATTGGAGCAAAATTTCTGGTTTACAAACCCACCTATACCGACAAATCAAAAGAGATCAGGAGCTGGAAGGCCAGGCATAGTTTTGATTTTAAAAGATTAATACCGGCTGTTGCCGTTTACGCAGGAATTAATACCAATATGATCCTGGATGATCTTTATAAAGATGCTTATGTGCAAAATTTTATAGCCGATTATAATAAAAATGAGCTTACAGCGGGAGACACATTTCTTAATACTCCTGAGATCAATTCAAATATTGGTACCCGTTTTGCCATTTATACTCAAAATGATCTGTCTGAACAATGGATTGTTCTTACGAATTTTATTGCTGAACAGGTCTTTACCGAATATATGGAGGGTTCATTTATCATGACTACAACCTATACTTTTTTAGATAAACGCTGGTCGGTTTTTGGTGAAGGACAACTATTTTACAGAACGCAGAACGGAGTGCCCAATGATTATCAATTTGGTGCAGGACTGGTATATCTCTTTAACAAAAATATTCAGATAGATCTGGCCGGAAGAATGATCCTGGATGAAAGAGGTGACAATACGTACCAGATCAATTCAGGAATTTCCTGGCGAATGGATAAACATCACGACAAGTTTATTACCAAAAGTGCAGATAACAGTAAGATAAGCATGCCTAAGGAAGAAAGAAGTTTCTTCAACAAGATCACTTTCGGACTTTTCTCCGGACATAAATCCTCTAAAAAGGTAAAAAATCCTGCTAAAGTTAAAACTGTTAAGGCCAAACAACGAAAACTGGAACCGCCTGTAAACAAAAAAGCTCAAAAAGCGAAAAAGAAACGAAATAAACAACTTATCAAAGAGCAAAGGCGAAAAGAAAAAGCTGAAAAAAAATACTATAAAAAGAAGAAAAAGACAGAAGATCAAAACTAAAAATAGTATTTTTGGTCAATGATCACAATAAAAGAAATTTCATCAAAGAAAGATATTACCCAATTTGTTAAATTTCCTTTTAAACTCTATAAGGATAATCCTTATTGGGTTCCTTCACTTATCAAAGATGAAGTAGATAGTTTTGATAAGGATAAAAATCCTGTTTTTGAACATGCCGAAGCCCGTTTCTTCCTCGCCTACAAAGGCGGTGAAATTGTTGGAAGAGTTATCGCTATTATCAACTGGTTTGAAGTTAATGATCAGAATATCAAAAAAATGCGTTTTGGTTGGTTCGATTTTATAGATGATCCTGAAGTTTCAAAAGCACTGTTGGATAAGGTTTATGAAATTGGAAAATCGCATCAGCTTGAATATATTGAAGGCCCGGTAGGCTTTTCCAATCTCGATAAGGTAGGCGTACTTACCAAAGGTTTTGATTATCTGGGAACCATGATCTCCTGGTATAATTTTCCTTATTACATTGATCATCTTGAAAAAATGGGATACCGTAAGGAAAAGAATTATGACGAATCTTATTTTACAGTAAAAGATATTGATATTACCAATTACAGACGGATGGCCGAACTGGTTCAGGACCGGTATAAATTAAA
>QNYL01000229.1 GCA_003973375.1 Flavobacteriia bacterium | reverse complement strand
TATTTGCCGGAGAGTGTGGTTTGGAGACAAAAAGAACAATTTTCTGACGGAGTTGGTTACAGCTGGATCGATACCTTAAAAGAGATCGTTGAAAAAGAGGTTTCAGACGAGCAACTGGCCAATGCGAAATACAGATTCCCTATTCAGACTCCAACTTCAAAAGAAGAGTTTTATTACCGATCTATTTTTTCAGAGCATTTCCCGTCGGATACCGCAGCACTTTGTGTACCTCAGGAGGCTTCTGTAGCCTGCAGTACCAAAACAGCTTTGGAATGGGATGAGAGTTTTAAAAACATGAACGACCCGAGCGGCAGGGCAGTTGCTAACGTGCATGAGGAGGCCTATTAAAGAGCCTGAAAAATAAATAAAAAAGAAGTAATTCTTTAAAGTTATTCATCCCCTGGCTTGTCTCATTAGAGATGTTAGTCAGGGGATGAAATGTTTTTAACAAAGATTTTCCCTGAATTTATTGATTTCCTTTTTTGTAATCTGCCAGGAATTTTGCTAGTCCTATATCGGTTAACGGGTGATTTAAAAGTCCCATAATTGAGGATAGAGGAGAAGTGATCACATCGGCACCGATCTTGGCGCAATCGATAATGTGCATAGTGTGGCGGATAGAAGCTGCAAGGATCTCGGTTTCATAACCGTAATTGTCATAGATCAGTCTGATCTCTTCAATCAAACCAAGTCCGTCGGTAGAAACATCATCCAGCCTTCCCAGAAACGGAGACACATAAGTTGCTCCTGCCTTGGCAGCCAGTAAAGCTTGTCCGGCAGAAAAAACCAGTGTTACGTTGGTCTTGATTCCTTTATCGGAGAAATATTTGCAGGCTTTAATTCCTTCGGCGATCATAGGTAATTTAATTACGATCTGCGGATGTAAAGCGGCAAGGGCTTCTCCTTCTCTAACCATCCCTTCAAAATCGGTAGCAATTACTTCGGCGCTGATATCACCTTCCACGATCTCGCAAATGGTTTTATAATGGTTCATAATATTGTCATAACCAGTAATCCCTTCTTTGGCCATCAATGACGGATTTGTAGTTACACCATCTAAAATACCAAGTGCTTCGGCTTCTCTGATCTGATCTAAATTTGCGGTATCAATAAAAAATTTCATCTGTTTATTTTTAAATTTCCGTAAAGATAAGTTCTTTAATTAAAAAAGATTGAAGAATTGAAAGATTAAATTTTCAAAGCTTTTAAAACAATAAAAAATAAATTAAAACATCTCATATAAGATGATTATATTTATAGCTTAAACAATTTAAAATGGCCTGGATAAAGATTATCGAATACAACGAAGCAAAATCATCACTAAAAAGAATCTACGACAGGGTGAAAGGCCCCGATAATAATATTGATAATGTATTGCTGATACACAGTTTGCGCCCGCATTCACTTACCGGGCACATGACCCTTTATAAAAATGTACTGCACAATTCGGCTAATCTTTTACCAAAATGGTATCTCGAAGCTTTAGGGGTTTATGTAAGTAAACTTAATTTTTGCGATTATTGTGTTATGCATCATTTTACCGGATTTAAAAGAGAACTGAAAGATGATGCCCGGGCAGATGCATTTCTAAAAGCGGTACAAGAGGATGACCTTAAACATTTTTTTAATCCAAAATTGAATCAGGGTTTTCGGTATGCTAAAAAGCTGACAAAGAAGCTGCGAAAGATTAAGGAAAAAGATGTGGAAAAATTAAGAGGTATGGATTTTTCTGATGGAGAGATCCTGGAGATCAATCAGGTGGTGAGTTATTTTAATTATGTAAACAGAACTGTAGTAGGGCTTGGCGTAGGTCTGAAAGGTGATATTTTAGGTTTATCTCCCAATGACAGTAATGATCCGAACCAATGGAATCATCAGTAGTATTGTTCTGGTGTCAGATAGTTTTTTTTGTTGATAAGAGAATGATTTAAAAATTTAAGATTTAAAATTCAACATTAATATGACATGAATTAAACAACTTACAGTTGAATTTCTTTGCGATCTTTAATAGTTATTTTGCGGTCTTTGCGTGAAAAAATCAAGTGAAGAGGGAAAAGCGAAGAGGGATTATTTAATTGGTTAATGTGATGATTTGAAATGATTTGAGTGTTGAGTAAATTCAGCGTAAATCTGCGCAATCTGCGGGAAAATTTAAAATCGTCAGGAGTCGGTGGTTAATGGACAATCATTCATCACTGTCAGTTTATCGGAACACAGAACATAAAACAACAAACAGTATTTCAGCATTTTTCAGTAAGATCTGAGGGAATAATGATAAAATAGTGATAACAATGAATCAAAAAGAAAACAAAATAATAAACGGAGCAAAACATATTCTGTTTAAACCTGATAAATATCCTGAAAAGGAAATGATCACAAGAAGTGAATTCTTTTTTAATGAAATGAATCACAGAAGATCTGTAAGGGAGTTCAGCAGTAAGCCTGTACCTAAAGAACTCATTGAAAACATCATCAAAACAGCTTCTACAGCTCCTTCAGGGGCAAACAAACAGCCCTGGATATTTTGTGCGGTTTCTGATCCGGAGATCAAGACTAAGATAAGAATAGCTGCGGAAAAGGAAGAAAAAGAGAGTTATGAGAACCGAATG
>QNYL01000267.1 GCA_003973375.1 Flavobacteriia bacterium | reverse complement strand
ACTAAAATAAATATAGGTTGTGGTTTTACCTGATAATCCGTTTACCGAAGAAAATTTTTGTATTTCCTGTGTAGCTTTATCATAGATAAAAACAGCATTATCTGCTGCTGCATAGATCTTATTATCAATTCCTGTAAAAGATTTTACATTGTTATAGGAATAAAGATCTTCCCACTGATCGCTAAAATCGGTTTGAGAAAAAACAATACTCCCTTTTAATAAAAAGACCAGTAAAAAATTTCCAATAATTTGCTTAAAAGCAGGTAAAATCATTCTTTTTGTTTTGCTCAAAGATATTTATTCTGCCGCTAAACAAAAAATGAATTATTTTTGAATCTGTTAATCCTTAATTATGATCTACTTAAAACAACATCCGGCTGAAATCCTGATCCTTTTTTACCTTATCATCACCTTTACTTATTCCTTTATGGAAAAAGTTTTCGACTGGAAAAATACGGTAAACTACTACCGGGAACATTTTAAAGACACTTTCCTTAAAAATGCGATTCCTCTCTTACTGGTTATCGTGATCATAATGGAAATGATCAGTGTATATTTCTGTGTTACGGGTATTTACAGCTTAACTTTTGAAAATAAAAATCGACCGGCCTTGTACGGACTTTTCTTTGTTGCTTTTACGCTTATTGGTTTGATGCTCGGACAAAGAATTGCAAAAGATTACGCCGGAGCGATGAATATTACGGTTTATTTTATTTTATCAATCATCGGGATCTTGTTGTTACAGTAAACTTTAAGTTTTTAAAAATAAAGACCGGTTGCTCCTATGAACAACCGGCCTTTTGATCCTGTGGGGGTAAAAACTTAAGCCCTTTATATCTTAGAATCCACTTGCAAGATCGAGATTGGCAGAACCTACCAACTCCCCTTCAAGGAATAATTTTACCGGATAAACCCCTTTTTTAAAATCCCCCTTTTTTATAATGAACATTTCAACATTCAAATCATTGTTGTCGTAATTAACTACAGTATGATCTGTATATTTATTCTGTTTTTTTGTTGCCTTTTCTGTAAATACACCTCTGGCATCCGTTACTTTTCCATCAGGATTTTCAAGTACGATCACGGCTTCTTTTCTGCCCGGAACTATATTTTTATTAGAAAGGATCTTAAAGCTCACTTTAACCATATCGGTTTTTTTTGCATTTTTTGTTTTCGCATATTTCCCGCTCGGACTTTTTTTCATGGCTACAACCTCTACTTCATTAATCTTTAATTTTTCTGTACTGCCAATATCCTTTTTAGCTTTTTTAAGTTCTTTGTTCTTTTTAACTGATTTTTCAAAATTCTTTTTAATTTTTACGGAAGATTGTTCACTTCGATCAACTTCATTCATCAGTCTCATATAAGTTTTATTAAATGAAATAATCTGATTGTTATACTGAATGATATTTGACCATCCTACATTTTTATTCTCAATAACCTCATTTTTCAATTTTATTATCTTATCCTTTTCTTCCAGGAAGCTGTCTTCCATTTCACGATCTACTCTGCTCGCAATGGCAAATTTATTTTCAAGTGCATTTAATTTATCTATTACTTTTATTTTTTGTTCCTGAATATAATTCTCGGCTTTATTATCTGTTTTTTCATATTTTTTATAAGATTCTTTTTTGGCATTGTTTTGTGCGATTGCTGGTTGTTTTTTTACTGTTTCTTCTTTTTTAACTACCGGCTTAATACTTTTTTTTACATTGATTGTTTCGATCTTGTTTTTATTCTTACTCAACTTAACGGGCTGAGTTGTTGTGGTTCTTACCGATTTTACTGCTACCGCTTGTTCAACAGGATCATCTTTTACTTTTTTTACAGTTTCCTTTTTCGATTCTTTTTTACTTGTGGTTGCTATGGTTGCTTGTGAACCTGAATCCTGTATGGTTCTCAATGTTCTTGTTTGCGATATCATATTTATTATGGTAAATTCGGTACGTCTGTTTTGCTGGTGTTGCTCTTCGGTACAATCTACCCCGTCAACACAATGGTTAAGTAATTTTTCTTCACCATATCCTTTTGCTAATATCCTGCCGGGATTAATTCCGTGAGAGATGATATATTGTCTTGCCGACTTTGCACGGCGTTCTGATAAAGCTTTGTTGTATGCACGTGTTCCTCTTGAATCGGTATAGGCTGCTGCCTCTACTTTAATCTTCGGATTGTCCTTCATCAGTCTTACGATTTTATCGAGTTCAGGTCTGGAATCACTGCGAATATTGTATTTGTCAAAGTCGAAGAAAATCGGACTAATTTTTACAACTTCCTCATCTTTTTCTACATTATCTATAATATCTCTTATCTTCTTCAGATTGAAATTGGTATGTAAGTTGCGGTGATAATTATGATCCAGAATCTCTATTCTCTGTACTTTTCCTTTATAGTTATCGATTGAAGCTACCAGTTTGTACTCACTGTTACAAGGAACTTCAAAGTTAAATACACCGTCATCTCCTGTTAAAATTGTATTGATCTTTTCTCCCTGTAAGGTTAACAGATCTACCTGAGCTCCTTCCAGCAATTCTTGTGAATCCTTATCTTTTACAAAACCGTCAACGGTGATAAAACAATCATTATTAACTTCCTTTTCAAAGGTAAAGGCATACATATCCACATTT
>QNYL01000045.1 GCA_003973375.1 Flavobacteriia bacterium | reverse complement strand
GTACCCAAACTATATGATAATCACATTTATATATAACATGTGATAACTTCTTATACTTACTCATAAGTACAAAGATAGGCAAAGCCGTTAGAACATGACCACCTGCTTAGCAGGTGGTTTTCTAAGATGAAATAAAGCGATCATCATCACTCCATAGCGGATTGGTATCATAAGCTTCGTGAACCGTTAACCTTTTTATATTTGTTCCGTTGGTATTGGCAACCCAGATATCCCCCTGATAATTAAAAGCGATCCGGGTTCCGGTTGAATTAAGAGAAGGTACATTTACCAAAGGATTATCCTGTGAAAAAACTGATAACGATAACATTAAAGCAGATGCGGTAAGCAGAAAAGATCTTAACATATTCTATTTTTTAGATTTATATTTTAAGTTTAACCATTAGTGTCTTATATATTTTACTTTATCACAATATTTCCCTTTTTGTTTTACCTTGTTCTTTTGTCTTGAAACAAAAGAATCAAAAATTCAAGGCTGCACCGTGCTCATTTGTCTTACTTGCAAAACACCAAGTTCAGCCGGGTGATTTCCCTTTGGTCACTTCCCGGTTTCACTAAGTGTTTTACTGCGTAATACTGCATTCACACGCTGATGCCGTTCAAATCCTAACACAATAAAACTTATTAAAACCTAAGTAATTTCCAGTATTCCTCAATAACAAATCTCTTTATTTAGGACAAAATTAAAATTTGACTAAAGATATAGGTTTTTTTGCAAATAATTTAAGAAGCCTGTTCTCTTTGAGATAAGCAATGAATTCCATATATTAGGAACAGTAAAATCTATTAGAATAAACTATGAAAACATTGAAATTTCGCAATAACGATACCATGTCCATATTGGGTTTGGGCACTTGGAAATCGGAAAAAGGAGCTGTTTACCAGGCTGTAAGAGACGCTATTGAAGTGGGTTATCGGCATATTGACTGTGCTGCCATCTATTTTAATGAAAAAGAGATCGGCAAAGCTCTTGCAGATGCTTTTAAAGAAGGAGATGTAAAAAGAGAAGAAATGTGGATCACTTCAAAACTCTGGTGCAATTCACACGGAAATCAATATGTAAAACCGGCACTGGAAAAAACTTTAAAGGATCTTCAGCTGGATTATCTCGATCTTTACCTGATCCACTGGCCTGTGGTATTTAAAAATCATGTGGTTTTTCCTGAGAAGGCCGATGATCTGATCTGCCTTACAAAAGTTCCGATATCACTTACCTGGACCGCTATGGAAGCCTGTGTGGGGGAAGGACTTACAAGACATATCGGAGTATCCAACTTCAGCGTAAAAAAACTCGATGGGCTGATGAAAAACTCTAGGATCAAGCCCGAAATGAACCAGATCGAGATGCATCCCTTTCTTCAGCAGGAAGCCATGCTCGAATACAGCCAGAAAAACCATATTCACCTAACGGCCTATTCTCCTCTGGGTTCAGGCGACCGTGATTCCTCGATCAAAGGTGAGGACGAACCCATCCTGATCGGGCATCCCACCATTATGGAGATCGCCTTTAAGCATCAGTGCACTCCGGCTCAGGTACTTATCGCCTGGGCAATTAACCGAAATACAGCCGTAATTCCTAAATCGACAAATAAAGGAAGGATCAAAGAGAATTTTGAAGCTCAGTTTATCAAGCTGACCAATGATGAAATGAAGCAAATTGCAGGGCTGAATTTAAATTTCCGTTATATCGACGGTTCTTTCTTTGCCCTTGACGGCGGTACTTATACGCTGGAGAATTTATGGGATGAGTAATGTAAAAATGATGTAATGATTTAATGCTAAAATGATCTGATATTTGAAATTCAGAGCATCGGGTATTGAATAATTAATTCTAATTTTGCAAAAAAATGAAACTGATCAATTTGCATAAAACCAAAACACTTGAGATCTTTTCGGCAGAGACCTCTACCGAGCTCGATCTTCCCTTTGTGGAAAGCGGTATCAGCGCAGGCTTTCCGAGTCCGGCTGATGATTTTCTCGATGTTTCCATAGATCTGAACAAGGCTCTGATACAAAATCCTTCTGCTACTTTTTACGGACGTGTAAAAGGCGATTCTATGATCGATGCCGGAATGAATGACGGGGACCTACTGATTATCGATAAAAGTCTTGAACCTGAAGACGGAAAGATCGCAGTTTGCTTTATCGACGGGGAATTTACCGTAAAACGTATTAAAATTGAAAGTAATGTGATCTGGCTGATGGCTGAAAATAAAAAGTATTCCCCCATAAAAGTAACTTCCGATAATGATTTTATTATCTGGGGGATTGTAACCACGGTAATCAAAAAGGTTTAACCGGTAAATCCTAAAAGGAATTCAGGCATCCCTACACAGATTATTTTGTTGATCTGTAATGTGTTGATAAGCTGATTACATCCTTAGAAAGATCCGTTTATCGCATAAAAATACAAAGCATCATAAGCTTAAGATCTTACTTCTGTTGATCTGCCCACCATTCCCCAATTTTCAGCAAATATGTTGGCGAAACATTTGGGTATAAAAAAGCCTCCTGATTATGGACAAGAGGCAACCCAAATGTTTTCACAACGGAATAATCCTTATTGTGAATTGATTTCAAAATTGTGATGCTAATATACTAAAAATATTTTAA
>QNYL01000196.1 GCA_003973375.1 Flavobacteriia bacterium | reverse complement strand
AACGTGACGGAGGAATGGCACCCTATATTCTCGCAGATGAAAAAGATTGTGTATTGCTTCCGGATGAACTTAGCTACACCGACGGAGCACAGGTGGCCTGTGGATTTGGAACGGTTTATGAAGGACTCGAAAAGATCGGAGTTTCCGGAAACGATGCTGTTCTCGTTGTGGGTCTCGGTCCTGTGGGACTGGCAGCATTGATGCTGGCCAAAGCTCTGGGAGCCAACAAACTCGTAGGAGTTGATACCGTTAAAGAGCGATGTGATATTGCCAAAGAACTCGGTCTGGCCGATGCTGTTTTTGTATCAGGAGAAAATACACTTGAAGAAGTAAAAGCAGAAACCTATCAGAATAAAGGTTTTGAGAGAACGATAGATTGTTCCGGTCATACACTTGGAAGACAATTGTGTATCAGAGCCACTCGCCAGTGGGGTAAGATGGTTATGATTGGTGAGGGAGGTACGGTTGAATTCAATCCGAGTCCTGACATTATTCACGATCAGATCACTATTTACGGATCCTGGGTGACCAATATCTGGAGAATGGAAGAGCTTGTGGAAAGAATTGTCCGCTGGGGAATTCATCCTGAAGATCTGGTTACACATCGTTTCGGACTTGAAGATGTTGATAAGGCCTATCAGCTGATGGATGAAGGAAAATGCGGAAAAGTAGCCGTGGTATTTGATGAAGAACTCAAATAACCTGTTGAAAAAAAACTAAAAGAGGCTTAATAAAAAATTATTCAGCCTCTTTTTTTTATCCTTATAATTTTGATTATCTCCTTCTTGAATAATTAGGAGATTCTTTGGTAATGGTTACGTTGTGCGGATGACTTTCGGCAATTCCTGAAGAAGTAATTCTTACAAACTTTGCTTTTTTATGGGTCTCAATATCCTTGCTTCCGCAATAGCCCATACCGGCCCGTAAGCCCCCTACAAACTGGTGCATAGTTTCGTAAACTTCTCCTTTGTACGGTACCCTGCCCACAATTCCTTCAGGAACCAGTTTTTTGATATCATCTTCCACATCCTGAAAATAACGGTCTTTAGAACCTTTTGTCATGGCTTCCACAGAACCCATTCCCCGGTAAGATTTAAATTTTCTTCCTTCAAAAATAATGGTCTCTCCCGGTGATTCCTTTGTTCCTGCAAGTAAAGATCCCAGCATTACCGTATCTGCACCGGCAGCCAGGGCTTTAGGAATATCTCCTGTATAACGGATCCCTCCATCGGCAATTACCGGAATACCTGATCCTTCCAATGCATTTGCAACTTCCATCACTGCGGACAATTGCGGGAATCCAACCCCTGCCACAACTCTTGTAGTACAGATGGAGCCCGGACCAATTCCTACTTTTACCGCATCAGCACCGGCTTCAGCAAGGAAAAGTGCAGCATCAGCAGTAGCTATATTTCCAACAACAATATCTATATCGGGAAATTCTTTTTTAATACTTTTTAAAACCGTGGCCACTCCTTTTGAATGTCCGTGAGCGGTATCGATTACCAAAGCATCAACTCCTTCTCTTATCAAAGCTGCAGCTCTTTCCACAGAATCGGCTGTAACTCCAATGGCTGCCGCTACTCTGAGTCTTCCGAAACTGTCTTTATTGGCATTCGGATTTTCTCTCACCTTAATGATATCCCTGAAGGTAATTAATCCGATCAATTTATTTTCATGATCAACAACGGGTAATTTTTCAATTTTATGATCCTGAAGAATGGCTTCTGCTTCTTTTAATGAAGTTCCTTTTTTTGCAGTGATCAAATGATCCGAAGTCATCACTTCCATCACACTTCTTTCATCATCCTTTTCAAAACGCAGATCTCTGTTGGTAACAATACCGATCAGTTCATTTTCCAGATTGACCACCGGTATCCCACCGATTTTATATTTTCTCATCAAAGATTTTGCGTGAGCAACATTTTTATCTTTACTCAAGGTGATCGGATCTATGATCATTCCCGATTCAGAACGTTTTACCTTTTTTACCTCAGAGGCTTGTTGCTCAATGGTCATATTTTTATGTAAAACCCCGATTCCTCCTTCTCTGGCCATAGCAATCGCCATATCGGATTCTGTAACGGTATCCATTGCGGCAGAGATGATGGGGGTATTGATAGAAATATTTTTTGTGAATCTTGATTTGATGCTTACTTCCCTGGGTAAAACCTCAGAATAACCCGGAACGAGTAAAACATCATCGTAAGTAAGACCTTCTAATAGAATTTTTTGTGCAGACATGTTTCGCAATTAAAATTAATTGCACGCAAAATTACAATTTTAATTTGGAATTTTTCCTGAAAATAAAGATTCCTTTAATAATTAGTGTTTGTCTATAAAGTACTTGATTTTTGAAAGATTAAGATTTTTGATGGATTTTTGTTTTTTTTATTGCAGCAAATGCTTGTGTATCAGGCAAAATAAAAAAAGAGAAAAGGCACAAAAAGATAATTTATTCTATTCGATGACTTTATAGACAAACACTAATTACTGAGCTTATGATAAACCTTGTGTTTAAATGTAATCTATCTGTATTATCATTGTTGTTTTTGATAAAAATAACAATTAAAGCATTGAAGCATTTATTATAAAATCCAGTCAATAATAATCACAAATGGATTATTACAATATTAAGTGAATTTTGTTTAA
>QNYL01000071.1 GCA_003973375.1 Flavobacteriia bacterium | reverse complement strand
TGTATAATCGCTTTCAAATTCATCCAGGTGAACTCTGTTTTGCAATTTACTGTCATTGGTACCCAGCATGATGTAAACTACATCGGGTTTAAATTGCAGGGCTTTTGTATAAAGATCCGATTTCCAGTAGGGATAATCTCCCTTTTTTAAAAGCGTTCTTCCGCTGTGGCCAAAATTCTTAACGCTATAGTTTGCTCCCAACAGATGTTGTAACTGAGCGGGATAGGCATTCTTTTCCCGGTTGGATATTTTATGACCAAAGGTAATGCTGTTTCCCACACAGGCAATCTTTATGGGCCTGGTTTGAGCGTTTGTATTAAAGGATATGGTGATCAGTGAAATAAACAAGAACAGCAGGATGTTCTTTTTTACATTTTTTTTCATCAGGTACATTTTGTTACAGTATTAATGATTATCTTTTATTTTTTTCTGATTTAAAGGAATATTTTTCTCTTTTTAAAAAAGTGATTTTTTAAAATATTTTAAACCTCTTTTTGAGCTTTATACTGTGGGCAGCGAAGGTACCTCACAGGATCGTTTTTAAAATATTTTAGAAAACTCTACTTCTTAAAGATATTTTTCACTTCATCCTTTTTTCCTTTATTGATAAATATATGATATTCTGGTTTATCTGCTTTTGTAAGGTCAAACTTTGTGTTTAAACTCAGAGTTCTTTTTTGGTAAGGTTCAATCGCCTGAAGGGTAGTTTCGGCAATTTCAACAAATTCATTATCGTGCAGGATAAAAACCTGTAATTTTGATTCTTTGGAAGAGACTTGTCCAAAATTTTCAATTTCAATTTTCAGTTGTGAGCCGTTATTTATGATCTGAGGTTTTCTGGCAGATAAGATCGCTTCTGTATAATGAATTCCGGGTAACCGGGAATATCCAAAAACAAGTTTTCCATTTTTATCTTTTCCCAGAAGTTTTCCCGCAAAATTATCATCTGTAAAACCGCAAAGTTTAGCATCAAAAGTAACAATAACCCCATCGGTACTCTTTTTTATTCTTTTTACGGTACTCCCTTTGCCAAAATCAACCACTTCAGGAGCACCAAACCGCAGCGTTTTAAAATCAAGCTTGTTTAACGGATCAAATCCGGGTTCAGATCTTATAAGCAATTCGATCTTTTTTGTTTTATTTGTGATTGCCTTTTTATTGAGTACCGAAAGCAACTTACCTTTTAGTAACGGGATTGCAATATTCTTGGAGCTGTGATTGTCATTGGGTTTGTCTTCATGCTTAAGTGTGTCAATAACGGCAAAGTTTGCCTGAATGGCTCTTCCGTATTGATCCTGAAGAATCTTTATTCTTTCATACTTGAACCAGTCTTCTTTTGTCCCGTCCTTATATTTTGCTATCCCGGGCAAATAAGCCTCACCGGCATCAACTTTCCATTTCACCCCGTCCTTTGAACGCAAATGCCAGGCAATACGGCCATACCAGTCATTCACAATCAAATGATACTGAACATTTGTTTTCCAGATCACCGGATCTTCAAAGTGTCCGTCAACAGGAGGATAAACTCTTTTGTCTGATATCTGATTCCATGTGGAAAGTCCGTCTTTACTGATCCAAACACCACCTCCCCGGCAGATCATAACAAAAGATCCGTCTTCACGTTTTGCAAAACTAAGGTTGGTAAGCCCTTCAATTATTCTTCTGTCGCGTTTATCAAAATCGAATTTTTTATATTCCCATTTTCCATTGATATCATCCGAAACATAATAGCCATTGATAACGTAAATAACATATTTTCCTGTTTTGCTAATGTACCATTCGGGATTATGGCCTTTTCCTATTTCTGCCACTACTTTATACGGACCAAATCGGTTGTCTGCCACCGTATGTACAACTGTTGATCTGGGCCATTCCATATGGCCTTTCGGAGAATTTTCGGGCCATCGGCAAACAAAAAGATGGTATTTCCCATCGTCAAGCAAGCGTACTTTACCGCCCCAATAGGACCATTCCGGATCTTCAATACCATTATTAATATCCCTGGGAATTACATTCTTTGCTCCCCAGGTATTCGCAGTCATGCCACCCAAATCAGGCATTGGCAGGAATCTGTCCATAAAACGACCTCCGTTTACCAGTTTATCCCATCCCTTTGGTCGAGCTCTTTCGGTGATCTGGGCTTTTGTGCCCATAGTAGTCAGTACTAAAAGAAGAAATATGACTATTGTTCTCATGGTTTATTTTAATATTAGTTCAATAACAGGTATTTCAACATTGGGTTTAGTTACAGGAAGCTCTATATTGATATCATTTTCTCCCATGCCGCTATTTTTCAGTTCACCATATCCGTGGCGTTTTTTGATCCGTATTTCAGATGCATCATGTAAAAACTGGGCGTATTTTATTTTCCCTTTCATGCCTTTTAATGTGTAATTTTTAAGTGGGTAATCCAGTAAATGTATATACAACCTGTTGGTTTTCGGATTGTAGGTCAGTAATGAATTTTCCGGGGCTTCAAACTCGGCAGGAGCCTGCGTACAGCCATAAATGGAGCGGTTGTTCACTTTCATCCATTCTCCCATTTTTTGTAAGGCAGATTGCGCTCTGTCATCAATTGTGCCCCTTCCGGTTGGACCCACATTGAGTAGCAGATTTCCTCCTTTACTTACAGACTCAATGAGTAAAACCAATAATTG
>QNYL01000254.1 GCA_003973375.1 Flavobacteriia bacterium | reverse complement strand
AAAAATCAGTTTGGTTTCTTAATGAATGCTTTTGAATACGGAGCACCTCCGCATGGTGGGATTGCTTTCGGACTGGATCGACTGGTTGCCGTTGATTCCAGTTCATTTAATTTCTTATGGATCTTTATCTTCTTTTCCATTTTTTTATCGTTTAATTAGTCTGCACTAAATTAACTAAAAAAATTAAAAACTCATTTTTTTATTAAATTCTTATAAAATATTATAGTTCCAGTTTTAGATTGAGTTCCTTTAACTGTTCTTCATCTATAAATGATGGTGCATCTATCATTACATCTCTCCCTGAATTATTCTTTGGGAAGGCAATAAAATCACGTATGGTCTCTTCTCCGGCCATAATAGCTACCAACCGATCCAGTCCGAAAGCAATTCCACCATGCGGAGGTGCCCCGTATTCAAAAGCATTCATTAAGAAACCAAACTGATTTTTAGCTTCTTCTTTGGTAAATCCTAATAAATCAAACATTTTCGATTGCATTTCCTTGTTGTAAATCCTGATAGAACCTCCTCCTATTTCATTTCCGTTTAAGACCATATCATAAGCATTGGCTCTTACTTTTCCGGGATCAGATTCTAACAATGGGATATCTTCGGGCTTTGGTGATGTAAAGGGATGGTGCATAGCATGATAACGACCTGATTCTTCATCCCATTCCAAAAGAGGAAAATCTACAATCCACAGGGGAGCAAATTCATCAGGTTTCCTCAAACCTAAGGTTTCTGCCATTTCCATTCTGAGCACACTGAGTTGTGTTCTTGTCTTATCCGTTTCTCCTGCCATGATCAGCATCAAATCTCCTTTTTTAGCTCCGAGCCTGTCAGCCCAAGCAGTAAGATCTTCGCGGGTAAAGAATTTATCCACAGATGATTTAAAAGATCCGTCTTCATTATATTTAGCCCAAATAAGCCCTTTAGCACCAATTTGTGGTTTTTTTACAAAATCTATCAGCTTATCGAGTTGCTTTCTGGTATAAGCGGCACATCCCGGCACCGCAATACCTACAACGAGTTCCTGTGAATCAAATACACCAAAACCTTTATTCTGTGCCAGATCATTCAACTCGCCAAATTTCATTTCAAAACGGATATCCGGCTTGTCATTCCCATAGGTTTTCATAGCTTCCTCATAGCTCATCCGTGGAAACGCTCCAACTTCCACTCCGTTGATCTCTTTTAATAAATGCCTTGTCAATCCTTCAAACACATTCAAAATATCTTCCTGCTCTACAAATGACATCTCACAATCAATCTGAGTAAATTCAGGCTGGCGATCGGCTCGCAAATCTTCATCCCTAAAACACTTTACAATCTGAAAATATTTATCAATTCCACCAACCATCAACAATTGTTTGAACGTTTGCGGCGACTGTGGCAAAGCATAAAACTGGCCCTTATTCATCCTTGAAGGAACAACGAAATCACGGGCTCCTTCAGGAGTTGATTTGATCAAATAAGGTGTTTCCACATCGATAAACCCTTCTTTTGAAAGGTAATTTCTTACCGCCATAGAAACTTTCGACCTAAAAATAAGGTTGTCTCTTACCGGTTTTCTCCTGATATCGAGATAACGGTATTTCATACGCAGCTCATCCCCACCGTCAGTTTCATCTTCAATAGTAAAAGGCGGAACTTCAGAACTATTGAGCACCGTAAGTTCTGAAACCAGAATTTCTATCTCTCCTGTGGGTATATTAAGGTTTTTTGAAGCCCTTTCTATAACAGTTCCTTTAACCTGAATTACAAATTCTCTTCCCAGTGAACGAGCTTTCTCCATCAGATCGTCAGAAGTTCGCTCCTGATCAAATATCAATTGAGTAATACCATATCTGTCCCGCAAATCAACCCATATCAAAAAGCCTTTATCACGTATCTTTTGCACCCATCCTGATAAAGTAACCTCCTGATTTACATTTTCTAATCTTAATTCTCCATTGGTATAACTTCTAAACATTGTTTCTGAATTTTAAGCTTGCAAATTTAATCAAATCATTAAGATTACTTTAAAAATTTATTTTTTATTTTTTATTAAATTATGTAACCGGTTTTATTACTTTTTTTCTTTCCTCTCAAAAAAGATATAATAATTGTACATTTATCCTCGGTAATAAGCTTTTTTTATTTAAAAAGATTTATATAACCTATTAAATATCAACATCTTGCTAAAAATATAAGAAAAAAAGCTAAGGAGTATAAAAACAAGAATGCCCTTTATTATAAGGATTCAAAAACTGGAAACAGCCTTTGTAAACGATATGTTTATTGAACAAGTTGCTATTATCGGAGATTAGAAAAAATTTGTTTCGGCATTGACCGTTCCAAATTTTGAGGCTATAAAAATATGCTGAGAAAAATAACATCCATTTTGAAAGTGTTGAAGACCTAATCAATAACACGCATATTATTGAGATGTTTAAAAAGCGCTTTGATGAGCTTCAAAAAAACTTCTCAGGATTTGAAAAGATCAAAAAATTTAAGCTTTTACCCAAGGAATTCACAATTGATGCAGGAGAACTAACTGCTACACTGAAAATAAAGCGTAAGGTGATCTATAAAAAATATAAAGAGATCATCGATTCAATGTATGGTGAAAAGATGAGGATAAAAAGAAAAAGTGATCTATATAAAAACAATGATATTTTTATTTTTAAAGACCATTTATCTGATCCTGTTTAATGACTCATAATAATAGA
>QNYL01000053.1 GCA_003973375.1 Flavobacteriia bacterium | reverse complement strand
AGACTCTGGCATAATGATGGTATCCCCTTTAGGCATAGGGATGAATTTGTCATCTTTCTGACGTATTCCAATGATAGTGACATTGGCGATATCTCTAAAACGTGCCGCTTTGATCTTCTTGAGTGTCAGCCAGGAGGTTTTGGAGACTTTCGCTTCTTCCATATCGAGCGGGGTATCTTTTTTGTACAAAAACTCCTGAAGCAGGTTCTCCATATCGGGTCTGGCAGCCATAGCATTGATACGCTCTGCCATCAGTTTAGTGGCAGTAACCACTTTGTCTGCACCAAGTTTTAGCAATTTTTGGTCATCTTCATTGCTCTTGGCATTTGCGATGATGAGAAATTTTCGTGCTCTACCAATCTCACGTTCATAAAGACGTGCTGAAGCGATGGTCGCAATGTTATCTGCCACATTATCTGCCAGTGTAATGACCCCTTTTGCAGAAGAGAGGTGTGATTTGAGGATTCCTTCTTCGGTATGGGGTTCGGTGGTTACAAAGTAGGGGTAGTGGTACTTCTTTGCGATCTCTTCAAGATCTTCTCTGGGGTCGACGACCACAAAAGGGATGTGGTTGGCTCTGAGCTGTTTGGTGACCTGAATGGTAAATTCATTGTGGTAACAGACGACAAAGTGTTGTTTCAGTCTGGCAATTTCATAAAGCATTTTACGCTCCTTGGCAGTTTTTTGGAACTCACCTTTTTTGACCACTTCTGCAATAATACCCACGGCAATGGAGAAGACGATAAATCCGAAAATGATGAGCGTAATGGTGAAGATACGACCCATATCGGAGATTGGCTGGATCTCACCAAAACCTACGGTGGTAAAGGTGATACCAGTCTGGTAGATCGCATCCATAAGCGGAAAACCGTCAATGATCATATACCCTATCGTTCCGATAAGCATAATAAATACGGTAAGTACGAGAGGAAGTCTAAAAGGGGCTAAATGACCATAAAATTCATCATTTAGAGTAATATGTGGTTTTGGGGCGCTTCTCCAACCGAGAAACTTTGTGATTTTTTGAGTTACACTCAAAAGAGTAATATCCCGGGGAGGGATATTTAGCTTGCTACAGCAGCAGCTTGAGCAGCTTTTTTCTTCATTGTTCTAAGCGTAGAAGCAGCGACTTTGATTCTCTTTGTTGTTCCATCTTCCAGAGTGATCTTTACAGATCTCAAGTTAGGAAGTTGTCTTCTTTTTGTTTTGTTGTTCGCATGAGAAACATTGTTTCCTGTAAGCGGACCTTTACCAGAAATTTCACATTTTCTTGACATGATAGTACCTTATTTTAATGTAGATTTGCAGACAATAGGGTTTGCAATCTCGAATATTTTGTGCGATTATAGACAAATTGAACATAAATTTTGCTTAAGGGCACTTCCAATGTCTTTTTTTTGTGGTCGGCTGAAGCCAACCCTACAGGATATGCAATTTTAAGAGTAGGCAGACAGACCGCTTAATAGAGCCTGTGATATAATAAATAAAAATTATTGATATGAGGATAGGTATGTTAGTAGCACCCAGTATTTTATCTGCAGATTTCGGGTATTTGGCCCGTGATGTGGAAGCCATTTGTGAAGGTGGATGTGACCTGGTTCATGTCGATGTAATGGATGGACATTTCGTCCCCAATCTGACCATTGGACCGGTCGTTGTCGAAGCGGTAGCAAAGGCTGCGACAAAACCACTCGATATTCACCTTATGGTAGAGAACAACTCCTTTTTTGTAGATCTTTTTGCTCCACTGAAACCTGGGTATATCTCTTTTCATATCGAGGAGGAGAAACATCCTCACCGACTGATACAGAAGATCCGTTCTTTGGGTATCAAACCGGCTGTTGTACTGAATCCTCATACACCTCCTGAGGCATTGGAGTATCTGCTTGAAGATCTCGATATGGTACTGTTAATGTCCGTCAACCCCGGTTTCGGAGGACAAAAGTTCATTCCTTCCGTGATTGAAAAAGCCCAAAGATTGAAATGGTTACATATTTGCTAGAACTAGATAGAACATTGAGCAAAAGTTGGGCAAATTGCCCTTTTTACAGAAACACATTGACAGTGTTGTGTGAACTTACCTGTTGCATGTTGTTTGTTTGACCAAGTTGTGCATTTAACTGTAATTCAGCTACATTATGTGTGTATATTCATGTCATCTTTTTCCTGAACAGTGGAGACCCCTGAAGCTGCTGTCAAAATTGCCAACTCTATCTCTCGTTCATCTCGGAGAAATCTGGTAGAAAGTTTTCAGACAACTGCTTTTGGTGTCACTGACAATCAGAACTGGAACCGCAACAACTCAAACAGGTATTAGTCATTGCAAAGTGGCACATGTTTCACAAATGTTTCACACTCAAAACTGACTTTGCCATGATTATGGTATAAAAACAAGAGTACAAAGAGCTTGTCTCAGAAAGGATTTATGTGATCATGGTTTCAGTGTTTTTGTGTAATTTTGTTTGTTTTTTAGGACAAAAGGTGATTCACCCTTTGCTATTGGTGAGAGGAAATTCATGTGCACATAACTTGCATGTTAAGTCTGCTGAAAAAGAAAAAAAAGAAAAAAACATCATGCTGGTGTTCTTGTGGACATTGGGCTAAGCAAGATCTTCCTTTCATACTTCGTATCATGTTGACCTCTGTTGAGCTTTACCTGTTCATACCAGTTTTTATGACCTTGGCCACTAGTTTTATTACCTGAGAAGATTCCAGAGATAAAATAGAAAAATTGTCTACCTCCATTTTGAATGCAAGTTGACTAAACTAAACAGTTGCTTTTGTTC
>QNYL01000243.1 GCA_003973375.1 Flavobacteriia bacterium | reverse complement strand
GGAAGAACCACATCATCAGAAACAGGAGCCCCGACCGTTTGGTTATACCATCCTGGAGAACCAATCAATGGAGTTTTATAATAATACTGAACAAAACCTCCAGAATTATCAGGCAACCATACCATATCTGACGATGTTGGTGATGCAGTGCTTTTAAGATCCGCCGCAATCCCAGAATTCTGCAACGTAGCCCCAACAGGATAAATACTACTCACCAAATTAAAACCATTAATTACAGCTATCGAAATATCATCAGTCTTTACAGAACCAGTCAAAACAAGGTCAACATCTGGAGATGCTGGCTTAACCTCTACCATAATAGCATCTGTATACACGATCGGAATATCACCATCCACTTTAGTATTTGTTACTACATTATACCAAGATCCAGAGCCAATTAACGAAGATTTATAAAAATATTTAACATACTCCCCATTTTCATCTGGCACCCAAACCACATCTGAACTCGAAACTGACGCTGTCGATTTAATTATCGGTGGAGTCCCAAAGATTTGTTGCAAAGTTGCAACTTCCCGCAATTGGTATTTATCCCCAACAGACAAACCATAAGCAACAAGATCTACCGGCGTTGTGATTGCATTTCCACTCCAACTGGTAATCTCTTGAATCGTTCCATTTAACGCAGGATCAGCAGCATCCGTAATCTCAAGAATATAAGTTTTTCCAGCGGTTAGCGCGGAGTCAAAATTAACCTTACTATCCGTGAGCGTCGTCCCAGAAACAGTCGTGAACGATCCAGCAACTAAAGTAGGATTATGCAAAGTAAGCCCGACCAAATTAAACTGCCCCGCTTTCAGAGTATGCTTCACAACCCCTAAAGGCTTTGTGTAGACCTCAGCATTCTGAGCCATCAAACTACTCGCCCCCAAGAGCAGGGCAACGATGGTTAATTTTATTGTATTTTTCATGATATTCTTTGGTTAAATTTGTTTTTTCACGAACAAAACTGAATAAGTGCAACGCTGTGTATGACGAGAGCTTTAAAGCCAATCACTTGCTCGAGGCCTAAACAAACATTTAAACCAGTGTTCGCTGAAGGCAGTCATAAGAGCACAGTCTCACGTCAAGTCAACACTTAAAGAGGATTTTTTCTCAAAAAAGTGCCGCTCCCCTGTAAGCCGGATTCTGTCCATCCTGCACCCCATAAGGGCTTAGGACTGGACGGTCATTTATCTTACTCAACCCACCCTAAGATGAATTGAGCACCTCCCTTGCGGGATGGTGCGACTAATACCCGGAGATTCTAATCGGGCGGACAACCCTTCTCCTGTTGTGTCTTGCGCCGCGCGGGGTTTACCATGCCTCCTCGGTTACCCTTGGAGCGGTGGGCTCTTACTCCACCATTTCACCCTTACCCACCTTGGCCGAGACCTTAGCGGGCGGTTTATTTTCTGCTGCACTTTCCGTCTAATTGGCTTTAACCAATCATCCCTCGTTTTCACAAGGCGCGCTGTCCTTTGGCGTCCGGACTTTCCTCAGCCAAGCCAGTTACCCGACTCAACCGCGACCGTCCAGGGAGCGGCGAGCGCAAGATAAGCCGAGAAAAGAAAAGGAGCAAGCTTTCAATCGAGACAATCAGGATATTCCCGCCACACGAAAATGAAGGCTAAGGCGGGCAAATGCTAAAAGCCTACAACAGCCCAATTACCCGCGCTTTTTAGGAGTCCGCTTTTTGGTTGATTTAGAAGCAGGCGTTGCGTTACGCATCGGCTTTTTCCCTTTTTCACCTTGGGCCGCAGCCATTTGCTGCATCCGCTGTTGCTCTTCGACACGTTCAGCCATCCGCTCCATAAATGTCTTTTTACCAGATTTGGTGACTTTTTTCTTCGTGAGTTCTGGCTCAGGGAGACGGTTAACAAGCCATGTCTGCCCGATGGAGAAAATGTTCTGAGTCGTCCAGTAAAGCGCGAGCGCTGAAGCGAAGTTGTAACAGAAGAAGAAGAACATAAATGGCATGAACATCATCATGCGTTGTTGCATCTGATCGCCATTTTTAGGTGTCATTTTCATCTGAATCACCATAGTGATCGCCATGAGAATAGGCAAAATATTGATAGGGAGGTCTGCGCCAAGCATTGGCAACTCGAACGGCAAGTGTAGCGTGAAAAGCGTATCAGGCATCGAGAGATCCTTCACCCACATAAATCCATTTCCGCGAAGCTCCACAGCAAACTGAAGCATCTTATAGTATCCAAAGAAAATTGGAATCTGAAGGAACATAGGGAGACAGCCACCCATGGGGTTGATCTGATACTCCTTGTAGAGCTTCATGGTCTCTTGGTTGATCTTATTAGGATCGTCTGCATACTTCTCCTTGATCTCCTTCATGAGAGGTTGAAGTTTGCTCATCCGCTTCATCGTGCGGGTGGATTTATTATGCAGAGGCCAGATAGCGAGACGGATCAAAATCGTAAGAGCGATCACGGCAAATCCCCAAGACCACTTCCCTGCGATATGAACAAAAATCGAATCGTGCAGGGTGTTGAGAATAAAGTTAAGTGGCACACTGACAAATGAGAACCACCCGTAGTTCATCACTTTACTGATAGGAGCAGAAGTGAATGGCCCAGCCTGTTTTTCAACCTCGGGATCGAAATAAAGATTTTTGAGAATACTCCGCTGTTTGGGACCGATATAGAGGTTGTATTCGTAAGTGGTCGATCCGCCTTCCGCGAGTTTATAAGAAGGGAAAGAAAAACCCGAACGAATTGAATACTTTGGCTTTTCGGGATCCGCGCCAGGGAGATCCACCTTGCTGGCTTTCGCCCACACGGTGGCT
>QNYL01000215.1 GCA_003973375.1 Flavobacteriia bacterium | reverse complement strand
AACCCCTCCGGTAGTATTTTGTAGATCAAGATTTCCGTTTAGTTTACCAAAGGCATCTAATTGGTTTAATATATTATCAATAGAAGTGCTTGTTAATGGCACAAAAGCCAAATTTAGATTAATCAGTTCAGGGTTGTTTGATATATCTAAAGAATTAATGTTTAACAATGCTGCTGCTGATAAAACCCTTAAGTTTGGGTTATTTGAAATGTCTAATGATGCAATATTTTGATTTGCATCTAAATATATTTCTTCAAGGAGCGGATTAGCAGAAAGATCTATTGTGTTTAAATCATTTCGCTTTAAATTAAGAAGTTTCAAATTCGGATTTCCGGAAAGATCTATTGAGGTAAGCAGGTTATCTGTTAATCTTAAATCCTCCAAATTCGGTAAATCTGTCACATCAATTGAAGTAATCTCTAACCCTACCGGATTATCCGCCTGAAAAATTGTTATTCCGGCAAAATTTGCAGGGGTATCAGTAGTGGAAATGGTTACAATACCATTTGTTGTATTAGGAGTTAAATTAAAAGTTGGAGTGAAAGTTTGTGGAGTCGTTAAATTTACACCCGGACCCACTGCAGTCCAAACTAAACCGGAAGAAGGATTACTATAAGATACATTCCAAGCAACAAAATTAGAAGTAGTTGTAATTGTTATCGTACTTTGTGCAAAAGCAAAGCTTATAAAAAATAAAAAAGTTATGGATAAAAAAATCTTTTTTACCGATAGTTTACTTGCTTTTATGAGAGTTGAGGTTAAGTAATTTTTGTTCATATCGTTTTACTTAATTAATATATTTTTTTAACACTTAAGACTCACCACGTATTATTGAAGTGAGTCTTAAATATCTCTATTTAGATACCAGTTTTTATTCCAATGCTTTTTAAACTTATGATAACTTGTGTTTTCATTCATTTTGGCTTAAACACAAATATATAAAAATTTGTCACATTATAGTTTTGAAGACCCCTTTTTTCTTAACAAAATGTTAAACAAATTCTTGTTCTTTATTTAATTTTCAACAGGAACCAATTCAAAGCCTTTTTCATTGGCAATGGTAAAATCTGTTCTACGGTTAGCCTGATGTTCTTCTTCTGAACATTTAACACCATTACTACAGTGATTAACCAGCTGAGTTTCTCCGTAACCTTTATAGCTCAATCTACTTCTATCTATACCATGTGAAACTAAATAATCAACAGTAGCCTTGGCTCTTTTTATGGATAATTTCATGTTGTAAGCATCCGACCCTCTTGAATCGGTATGTGAAGTAGCATGAATTTTTAACTCAGGATATTCTTTCATTACCTGCACTACCTTATCTAGCTCTTTAGCTGCATCCGGACGAATATTAAACTTATCAAAATCGAAATATATTGTATTGATATTCACCTTATTAGATACAAACTGATCTTTTAGGAATAAATCAGCCTGTAAAGCTTTATAATCGATATCATTAACGGTATTCACTTTCCTTTCATCATTCAGATATCCTTTATTAATTCCTACAACCACAAATGTGGAATCACAGGTGGCCTGGTATAAATTATATGTAGCTGTTACAGCATCTGCAGTGGTAGTTTCAATAACTTCACCTTCATTATTACGTAATTCAACTGTTGCGCCGGGAATTAACTCTCCTGAAGATTCTGAACGAACTACACCCGTAATAGGTTGAGTACAATGAATATATAACTCAGGATTTGCCAGAAAAGAATAGATATCATCATCTCCTTTTCCTTCTTCTCTGTTAGAAGAGAAAAAACCTCTGTCGCGAACATCATCAATGATGAAGGCAAAATCATCAGCTTCACTGTTTACCGGCTTTCCTAAATTTAAAGGTTCTGATACTGAGTGATCATATAACTTACTTGCAAAAACGTCAAGTTTACCATATCCAGGATGACCGTCTGATGAAAAGTAAAGCACATCATCTTTATCAATAAATGGAAACATCTCTTTTCCTTGAGAATTGATCTTATCCCCCATATTTTTTGGGGTTCCAAAACTACCATCTTCATGAATATCCACTACCCAGATGTCTGTTTCCCCATAACCTCCGGGTCTGTCAGAAACAAAATAGAGCTTGGTGTCATCATAATTCAACGCCGGATGCCCGGTAGAAAATTCATTACTGTTGATAGAAAGTTTTTCTTTTTCCGACCATTTTCCATTCTCATCCAAAGTAGACCGGAAGATTTGAAGTGTATTGACTCCGGCAGAATCTGTTAAATACTTCTTTTCATAATAGTTGTTAGCGGTGTAATAAACTGTTTTAAGGTCTTTTGTAAAAGAGACTCCACCTTCGTGGAATTTGGTATTCACATCACCACTTAATAATTTCTTACCAATAACCTGACGGTCTTCTGTGATAATTCCTGTGTACAGATCGAGGAATGGCTGACCGTTCTCTTTCCAAAGTCTTCTAATAACCTTCGTGTTATCAGTTGGTGCCGCAAAAACAATGCGTTCCTTTCCTAAAAAGGCTGCTCCAAAATCAGAGTATTTTGTATTGATATCTAAATTTTTGATAGCATACTCACCTGGAGTGGTCTGAGAATATACATATATCAGACTAAGAAAAAAGTAGATTAACGTAATTGTTCTTTTCATAATACGGGGATTTTGGTTGTAAAAATAGTCAAATTTTTGATATTTTAGAAAAATCTTGGTGATTTAATATCTTTTTTAGTAAAACTAATATCGTATAACAAAATAATTTCATGTGAAGAACCTGTTTTTCCGAAAGAGAAATCAGATATGGTATAGTCGTAAGCATAGCCTATTCTGAAAGAACGTGTCACTC
>QNYL01000216.1 GCA_003973375.1 Flavobacteriia bacterium | reverse complement strand
CCGATCTGGATGATCAACCATTTCTAAGGTTTTTCCCTTACGTCCGGTTTGCCCTCCCGGTTTTCTCTTTGTCGGTTTACGTAAGCTACTGGTACGACGAGGTCTGTTTTCATCCTTACTTGGTGGAATACTGCTGTTGCCACTATTTTTTGGATGCTTTAAACGATGTATTTCTTGTTCAAGTTCAGATACCCGTTTTAGCAGATGTTCAACCATCTGAAACAATTCATCGTATGTGGGTTTCTTTGACAAAAAAAATGTTTTGTCAAAGTAAACATGTTTTATTGGAAAAAGCAGGACAACTTAATCAAATCTTATTAAGATAAAGACAAAGTATTATCAACAGTGTTAGTAAGTCTCTACCTTTTATAATGTATATCTAAGACCTGTCAAATATGCGTGTTAACAACTCTCCAAGCTTGTTAATAGCGAAGGCTTTTTCCTGAAAATATAATTAACTACATTTGAAACTGATTAGTAACAGATAATTCTTTAATCATTTAATTGTTAAATCTTTTAATTTCGGAAACAAACCCCAAAAACAAAATACCTAAGGTTTTTCCTGTTTTATCTCAATTGAACGGATGGTTGCAACAGAATCGCACACATCAACTATGAGTACAATATTTTTCTGGTTGTTATTTCCATTGATCAGGTATTTTCTGCAGGGATCATTCTTCACCTTACTTTTTGAAAAATCAATATCACCGGTAGTGAGAATTTCAGATACATCTGTACTGTCAACGGCACTGTTCACCAAAAATTGATTTGCATCGTCTGAATAGATCAGATGCTTACTTCTGATAATGGTCAGCATCCGGTCATTGGGCATCCAGTTGCAGGAAGCTTTTTTACCTCCCAAAAAGAAAAATACCAATACAATTCCAATAAAGAACCCAAAGCCGTAGTAGGCCAGTCGATTTTTAAGATCAAGCATATTAAAGGATAAGCAGGTTAATATCGGTATAAGGCAGGCTGAACCAATCGGAAATACTCTTGTTGGTCAGTATTCCGTGATAAAAATACATCCCTTTTCTCAGACTATTGTCAAATCTGGCTGCATTTTCAAGTCCTCCTTTTTCACCGATGTTCAACAGATAAGGAGTAAAAATATTACTGATGGAAACTGAAGCCGTTCTTGAATACCGTGAAGGGATATTGGGTACGCAATAATGAATTACCTCATGTTTTTTAAAGGTAGGGTTGCTGTGAGAGGTAACCTCTGATGTTTCAAAACAGCCGCCGTTATCAATACTCACATCAACTATGATCGAACCTAATTTCATATTTTTTACCATATCTTCAGTGACCACTACCGGGGCTCTGCTATCTCCCCGCAAAGCGCCAATTACCACATCACATTCTGAAATCGATTTTTTAAGGGTTTGCGGTTGTATGGTAGATGTAGCTACCGGATAGCCCAGTTTATGCTGTAAGGAGCGAAGTTTGGTAAGGGAATTATCAAAAACCTCAATACTGGCTCCAAGCCCCATGGCTGAACGGGCGGCAAATTCCCCTACAGTTCCTGCTCCAAGGATCACGATCTTGCTGGGTGGTACTCCGCCGATATTTCCTAACAGAATTCCATTTCCTTCACCACAATTATTCATAAGCTCTGAAGCGATCAGGACAGAGGCGATTCCCGCGATCTCACTCAGGGATTTTACTATTGGAAAAATTCCGTGGGAATCCTGAATATAATCAAAGGCAATGGCGGTAATTCTTTTTTTTGCCAGGGCTTTAAAGAAATCTTTCTTCTGAGTTTTAAGCTGCATGGCCGAAAACAGAATACTTTGCGGATTGATCATTTTGATCTCATCCAAAGAAGGTGGTTCAATTTTTAAAATGATGTTACAGGCAAAGGCATCATCCGGACCGTAAACTATTTTGGCACCGGCTTCCGAATACTGATGATCCGTAAAATTAGATCCGTTT
Source organism: Flavobacteriia bacterium (assembly GCA_003973375.1). Lineage (GTDB taxonomy): Bacteria > Bacteroidota > Bacteroidia > Flavobacteriales > Flavobacteriaceae > Namhaeicola. The sequence continues at coordinate 874 of QNYL01000216.1, read as the reverse complement.
CCAGCTCCTGATTCTACAATGATCCTGTGTCCGTTGGAAGTAAGTGCAGCAACGGCATTAGGCGTTAGGCAAACCCTTTTCTCTTCAAAGTGTGCTTCTTTAGGAATACCTATAAACAATTCATCTTTGATCTTCTCGATCTCAAGCATTTCCGGTTTTGGAAGTAACTCTTCTTTACTGAAAGGGGTTATTTGTTCTGCCATTTTATTTTATTTCAAGGGTCCGGGTATCTTTATCTTTGATCGAAAGGTGAATCTCAACCGACTCTAAAGGTAATAAATTTTCTACTTTTTCCGGCCATTCGATCAAACACCAGTTTCCACTATACAAATATTCCTCAATTCCCATATCATAAGCTTCTTCTTCCTCTTCAATTCTGTAAAAATCGAAATGGTAGATTCTTTCTCCTTTTTTTGAGTGGTATTCATTTACCAAAGCAAAAGTAGGCGAACTGGCAAGATCATCAACGCCTAACTGTTTTACGATCTCTTTTATAAGCGTTGTTTTACCGGAACCCATTTCACCATAAAAAAGAAGAATCTTTCCTGAAACACTGGCAATCAGATCATTTGCTGTTTCAGGAACTTTCTCAAGAGTATATTCTTTAATCATTCTTATAATGGAACAATTTAGTTCATTTCCATATTGTGATGAACATTTAGCACATCATCATCCTCTTCCAGTTTCTCAAGCAGTTTTTCAACATCAGCCTGTTCTTCCTCACTGAGTTTTTTTGTTGTTGTAGGAATTCTTTCAAACCCGGAAGAGAGGATCTCAATGCCGTTACTTTCTAAAAAACTCTGAATGGCCCCAAATTGCTCAAAAGGAGCATAGATCATAATACCGTCCTCATCTTCAAAAACCTCCTCCACAT
>QNYL01000289.1 GCA_003973375.1 Flavobacteriia bacterium | reverse complement strand
GTATCTTCCTCATGATGATGTATATACCAATCAGAGGATCTAAGGTGTATCTCTATATTACCCGCCCAGGTCTGCCCGCCAATGATCAGCTTCGCATTAAAAAAATCAGGACCCGAATTTAAATTGTGTTCTCCCGGATTCAGAATTGTAACCTCCAAACCCTCAGTAGTTTGCAATTGATTTAGCGTTAAATATTTATGTTTCCATAAATAATGCAAAAAATCTTCATTTATCTTCATAAGATCATTTTATACTTAATGATCTTATTTAAGAAAAGTTAACATCAAATTGATTCTTTTTTTACCGGTAGCGGCTTTTTAATTTCAGCAAATAATTTACTTTTCCAGTCTTTCCACCGGTATTTCTTAGAGAAGATCCAGATCACAACAGGATAAACCACCAGTACCGGAAAGAAAGTTTCAAAACCTGCCGAGGGCTCGGAAACATCTACCCACAGGGCATCTGTTTGAAAAACCATCCAGTCGGAAGTAACGAGAACTGCAGCAACAATGTTGTTTGCCGCATGCATACCCAAAGCGAGTTCTGTACCGTCATCCATCAGGGTAACAATACCAAACAACAATCCCGTAGCCACATAATAGATCAGGATTATACTGCCCAGTTTTTGTACTTCCGGATTAAAATAATGTAACAGACCAAATATCAAGGAAGTGATGATCAAAGGATAGATCGCATTTTTAAATAAAATACCGAAACCCTGCATCAGATATCCCCTGAACAATAATTCTTCAAAACTGGTCTGAATGGGTAAAAAGAGAAAGGAAATTACAACAAGAATCAGAAAAGGAAGTGGTTTAAAATTCCATACAAAAGATTCTGGTTCAAATATAAAATCAATACTGATCGAGATCAATGAAATAATTATCCAGATACCAAAAGCATAGGAGAATCGTTTCCAGTCGATCTTTTTACGCGCAGTTATCAATGAAGTTATTGTACGTTTATGAATATATTTTACACCTATAAATAAAGATAAAAGTGCAAAAGCAAAGCTCAGGATCATAACAAGCAGGTATAAATTGGAATTGATCCCCATGGTAGCAAAAGCATTTTCAGCTCCGACTATAAAATCGCCATAACTGTCTGCATGATAATAGGCTACAGCCACAAGCGGAATAATTCCTATGATCTGCCAGCCCACAAAAACCACTGCCAGAGTTGCAAAATAGTATATAAAATCATTTCTGCCTTTATAGGCCTGTTCGATAAAATTCATTTTCTTAATTTAAAATTTAAGGTTCCTTAAATCCCATGACTGTCCGGGATCGTAATAAAGACGTCCGTTTTCAACTCTAAGCGGAGCCTGAATATTATTGGTAAACAAACTACCTGTACCCAGTCCCTGCGGCATTTGATTTAGCAAAATATAAGTAAATTGCGAAATAGCATTTAAACCTATATTACTTTCCAGCGCAGAAGTGATCCACCAGCCAATTTTTTGTTCTTTTGCCAGATCGATCCAGATATTGCTTCCCTGAAAACCTCCTATCAGGCCCGGTTTTAAAATGATATACTGAGGCCTGATCTGTTTTAAAAGTTCTCCTTTTTTATAATTGTCAATTATTCCTATCAGTTCTTCATCAAGTGCAATTGGAAGCGGAGTTTTTTCACATAATCCTGCCATTTTATCCGGCTGACCTGCTTTGATGGGTTGTTCAATGGAATGCAGATCAAAATCAGACAAACGTTTCAGCTTTTCCAGAGCTTCATCAGGATGAAAAGCCCCATTGGCATCCACACGGATCTCAACATCCTCTACGGAAAAATCCTTTCTGATAAATTTTAAAAGTTCGAGTTCACTTTGAAAATCGATGGCTCCGATCTTTAATTTGATCACATCAAAACCCTGTTTCAGTTTTTGCTTGATCTGATTGAGCATAAACTGCTTCTCCCCCATCCAGATCAGCCCGTTAATCTTAATTCCTGACTTTCCGGCGGTAAAATCAGATGGAAAAAGTTTAAATCCGTCTTCACTTTTTAAAGATAACAAGGCCTGTTCAAGTCCAAACTGTATCGAAGGATATTCTTTCAGTTCCTCCATCAGAACTTTTTTATCTTTATGAATATGAGCACACAACCACTTTAGTTTATTTTCATAGTCAGGATGGTCATCATAACTCAACCTCCTAAAAACAGCGCATTCTCCAATACCAATTTTATTATGCTCAATTAATCTTAAAAAAAAGGTTTCTTTGGTTCTTAAAACGCCACGGGAGGTACCTGCCGGTTGTTTAAAGATTAAATTATACCTGATAAAGCTCGCTTCTAAAGCCATTAAACTCTTGTGAATTAGATTTTTGTTAGCAGGTCTAAAAATAGATAAAAAAGCTTAAAATCTACTAATAATATAACAAGGATTATTAAGTATTGAAGGAATGGACGGAAAAGGAATAGTTGATTTATAATTCAAGTTTCGCTGGCATTAAATAGCTGATACTCAACAAAAGAAAGCTTAAAAAAAGTAGCATTTTGTTTGTCTAAAACGCTAATATTTAGTATTTTATACGTGTAATTCCAAATACAACAAAATGCTACCTAACAAAGATATTAAAAATTTAACAGAGTTGAAGATGGTTTTTGTACGTAAGCACAAAATGGTACTGTCCCATAGGGTCAGGGCTTAACCATCTATTAATACGAGGGTCATATAAACGTAGTTGAAACATAGGTTTCCCCCCGATTACTATGATATAACATTGACTTTTAGTAATTTAATCCAAAAGCCCAAAGGGGTATTACATTAAGATAACCAAATTCAATATCATCTTTTACCACAAATGATTTACCGTCATTTTCAATTTGTTTTTGTTGCTTATTT
>QNYL01000305.1 GCA_003973375.1 Flavobacteriia bacterium | reverse complement strand
TAGCCAGTAAATATGCATTGGGCATTTTAAAGTATTATTTAAATGGTGAGTGATGAGTTATTAGTGTTGAGTGATGAGTTATTAGTGTTGAGTGATGAGTGATTAAACTTTATAAAACTTTGCTTACATTTCAGAAACCTCTGTGCTCCTTGCAGTTAGGGAAAGAATGGTCAAATTTAAAGGATTAAAGCATTACCTCATTACAGCATTATCTCATTACAACATTATCATCCCAAGCTACGGAAAAGGTAAAATTTTTCTGTCCCGTTTAATAAAATGAAGCTTGTTATCTTTTAAAACCTGTTGACGGTAGCCAAAGAGATGGAAAATCTGTTTTGCCATAAACTTTGCTGTTTTCGGATCAACGATAAGAATATATTTATTCTCAGGATCTTTTTTTACTCCGGGTAATATTCTTAAAAAATTGTGTGCATGGAGTTTACGGGCAACAATGGAGGCATTGATCCAGAATTTAGAAACCCTCCTGATAATAAAAAAACCATCATCTCCCTGATTTTGATAAAGCGGCATAAAGATCCTTCCACTTTTAACAGCTCTCACCTCTACCCCATTGTTCTCTGCAAGTAACTGACCTTTTTTAATCTCCTCAAAATTCTCAAAACCTGCAAGCATTTTAAAGTTTTCTTCCGGCCGGATCTCATACCTGAAAACGATCTGAAAGAAACGGTATTTGTTGGTACACCTGCTTTTTAAAAGCTGATCGGAAATGTTTTGATAATCGTTCAAAGCCTTTTTCTTAACACTGCCCGTATGAATCAGTGATCTCCAGATAAAAGATTCACAATTCTTTATCGATTCAATATCATCGTGCTGACCGGCTTCAAATCCCAATGCGATATAGCCAAACTCATTCATAAAAGTAAGCAATGGCCCCGGAAGATATTCTTCAATTCCCAAAACTGTGGGCAAAGGAAATGCAGAAGAGAATTTACGGTTGTTCAGTGAATCACTGATGGTTATAAAAGGAAAAGTTTTAGAAGAAGTCGTATGAAGATCGATAAAATAGAACTTTCCACTGCAGTATTCAATTATATCCTTGATCAGCAGATAGATCTCAATTTGTTCTCTTTCTTCTGAGATCATCTCAGCTTTGACCATTTTTTTCAGCTTCTGAATATGTTCAGTACTCCAGATCCTGTTCAGATCAGTATCGATATAACGTTTTTTTAATTTTAAGGCTTTGGAATTTCCATAAACAAAAAAAAGATTCCCTTTAACAGGTATATTATCTTTTTCTATTCTTTTTATAATTTTTTTAGAGGCTTTTACGCCTGCATCTTCATTGCCATGAATTCCTGAAAAGATGATTACCGCCGGACCTTTTGGTTTTCCGGTAAAATGACCGATCAATCTTTTGTTGTTTTTAAAGAAATCTTTATGCATGCTTAGAGGAAGGATTATAAATATTGATCAGATCACTTTTTGTAAGAATTCCAACCAGATTACTATTATCAAGAACAGGTAAACAACCAATCTTTTTACCTATCATGATCTCTCTGGCTTTTTCAACCGTAGTTTTGGGGCCTACGGTAACCACATCCCTGATCATAACATCTTTTACCACCAACAATTTATTTTCACTCAGATCGAGATGTTTTATATTTGTTTTAGAAATTATACCAATTAATTTATTCTTCTTATTTACTACCGGTAAATGATTGATATTTTTCCATTGCATTACCTTATCAACCAGCGAGACCAGGTCATTCTCATCCACTACAAAAACCTCTGTGGTCATCAATTTTTCAAGCTTTTTCTTTTTGTCATCCATAGTATAACAATCTTCAGGATCTACAAGTTTCCACTGATGAATAGGTTTATTGCTCAATTGATTAAGATACATACATGCAGTTATGGTGGTATTGGTCATATCTTTGTTAAACGATTCCCGCAAAACCCTTTTACTCTGGATCTGCCAAACACTTCCGGTTTGTCCGGTTTCGATCCTATTCCTGATGATGTTAAGGTATTTGCTGACATCTTTCTCTTCAATTCCATGTTTTAGAAGTCCTTCCCTCGCAATGGGTAAAAGCTTCTTCAGAATCAGTTTTTTTGCTGAAATGATCTCTCCAAACCATCTGAAATAGGTATTGATTCCGGTTCTGGCAGCATTGGTAAAATTACCACGTGCATCATTGAAAGGAATCTTATCGTATAATTTTTTATAAGAATCCGGCATGCCCTGTATCAAACCGATCCAGAATACTGTATTGGCAATCTCATCCTTAACACTGGGCCCGGAAGGAATATAACGGTTCTCTATCCGGAAATGAGGAACACCAGCGGTAATTCCATAGCACAATCTGTTCCATTTGTACAAAGTACCATTAAAAATACTCAAGGCTCTAAGTTTAGGAATTCTGCCTTGTTTGAGTTCTGTTAAGGAATCTTCCTTAAAATCTGTTGTAATAATCGGGGGATAACGGGCAATATCATCTTTATACAATTCGAGGATCGATTCTTTTACCCAGGAACTTCCAAAGGAAACCCTCGCTTTTTGTCCTCTTAACAAATAAGAAACATTGCGTACATCCAGACTCTGCTGAAAAAGTGCGATGCGGGTTTCACTCCACAATTCCCTGCCCATTAAAAGTGGTGAATTACTGCTCACCGCCAATACCGGACCTGCAATGAGCTGTGCCCAGTTAAATTTATCAACTATGGTATCCGGATCCATTTGCAAATGTATCTGAAAACTGGTATTGCAGGCTTCAAAAAGAATGGTTTCATGGGTGACGATCAATTCATCCACTCCTTTGATATGCAATTTAAAATCATCTCCTCTTATCTTTCTTAAAATACGGTTAAGTATTCTGTAGCGGTCAAAA
>QNYL01000172.1 GCA_003973375.1 Flavobacteriia bacterium | reverse complement strand
CCGATTAAAGAAAAAGTAATCAAAGGAACCGATTTTCTGATATTCAGAGAACTTACCGGAGGTATTTATTTTGGTGATAAAAGCACTTCCGAGGATGGAAAATCAGCTCAGGACGACTGTGCTTATACAGCTGCCGAAGTGGATCGCATTACCCATCTTGCCTTTAAAAAAGCAAAATCAAGAAAAAGAAAGCTTACCCTTGTTGATAAGGCCAATATTTTGGAAACTTCACGGTTATGGAGGCGAAGAGCCAAAGAGATCGCAAAAGAATATCCGGATGTTACGCTGGAATTTCTTTTTGCCGATACTGCTTCCATGCAGTTGATCCTGAATCCACGCCAGTTTGATGTGATCCTTACCGACAATATGTTTGGAGATATTCTTTCCGATGAAGCCAGTGTAATTTCTGGTTCTATCGGTCTGGCTTCGTCAGCTTCAATCGGTGATCATTACGCTATGTTTGAACCTGTTCACGGATCCTTCCCTAAAGCAAAAGGTAAGAATATAGCCAATCCGCTGGCAACGATCCTTTCCGCTGCCATGCTTCTGGAACATTTTGAACTCCACGAAGAAGCGGAAGCCCTGAGACAGGCCGTTGAGAAGTCTATCGAGCTCCAGATCACTACCCAGGATATCAATTCAAATGAGATCCACCACACCAACGATGTCGGTGAATTCATTAGCGATTTTATCATCGATAAGAAAAGTTTGCTCTACAATGCCGAAAACATTGATCTGGGGCAATCGACAATTATTTAATATGATCTTGAGCAGTGCTTTAAGAAGCGGATCTTTTAAACTGATTATTTTCTGATTACATATCTTAACTGTAATGGCTTGTTTGTACTCTGTTTTTTGATCCTAATTTTATTTATTAACCTCCCCGCCTGTTTTTGTAATTTTAAAGAAAAATGAATCTAAAAGAAACCCTGAATTACCGACGCTCCGTTAGAGTTTATGATCCTGAAAAAGAAATCGATACAGAAAAGGTAAAACAATGTATTCAACAGGCTACACTGGCACCCAACAGCAGTAATATGCAGTTGTGGGAATTTTATCATATTACATCCAAGGACGTATTACAACAACTTTCCAATGCCTGTTTTGACCAACTCGCTGCAAGAACTGCCAAACAAATGGTTGTTTTTGTAGTTCGAAAAGATTTATGGAAAAAACGAGCTCAGGCCAATCTTAATTTTATACAAAATGCAAATATTAAATATGCCGATCCGAAACGGGAAAAACTCGGTTTGGATTACTATAAAAAACTTATTCCGATTATTTATTCGGAATTTCTCGGCATCTGGGGATACCTGAAATATTTTGCTTTCTACATTGCCGGCTGGTTCAGGCCTATTTACCGGCAGGTAAGAAGAAGCGATATGAGAATTGTTGCTCATAAAAGTGTAGGACTGGCAGCTCAGACCTTTATGCTGAGTATGGCAGAATTAAAATATGACACTTGTCCGATGGAAGGTTTCGACTCAAAACTCATCAAAAAAGCATTGAAATTACCACGAAAGGCTGAGATCAATATGGTTATTTCCTGTGGGATTCGCTTACCGGAAGGAGTTTACGGAGATCGGTTCAGGATTCCGTTTGATGAAGTCTATTTTAAAAATTGATAAAAGATAATCCTGTAAACAATTAATTCGATCATCGTCTAAACAAATAAAATGGCCATACAAAAAATAAGCGAAAGCATCAGATCCAACAAACAGGTCTACCATCTGGATTTCAGTTTAAAGCAAAAAACAGAGGTCTTTACCAACGATCTTTTCTATATTTTATTTGATACCAATACCACTTTGGCAGAGCACATAGATTCATTGGCAGCCTCCTTTAAGGAAATAACCGATGTCTCATGCAAACACGATAATTTTGATTATCATCAGGCCTGGAAGAAATTCCTCATCTGTCTTCCGGAGATTTTAAAGCAACTGAATCAGGATGCCAACTATATGTATCAGCATGATCCCGCTTCCACCAGTATTGAAGAAGTGATTCTGGCCTACCCCGGATTCTATGCTATTGCTGTTTACCGCCTGAGCAATATTTTTTACAAACAGGAAATGCCTTTGATCCCCAGAATGATGAGTGAATATGCACACAGACTGACCGGAATCGATATCCACCCGGGAGCAAATATCGGTTCCCCTTTTTTTATTGATCACGGAACGGGGATCGTTATTGGAGAAACGACAATTATAAAAAATCATGTAAAGATCTACCAAGGGGTAACCCTGGGGGCTTTGCAGGTTAGTAAAGAAATGAAATACCGGAAAAGACATCCTACGGTAGAAGATCACGTTACCATTTATGCCGGAGCAACCATCCTTGGCGGTGAAGCAGTTATTGGCAAAAACAGTACCATTGGCGGTAATGTATGGCTTACCGAATCCGTTCCGCCTGACTCTACCGTTTATAACAAAGCAGAAACCAGATTAAAACAAAAAAAGAACAGATGAAAGAACTGAAAATACTCGACCTGATTGGGAAAACCCCTATGGTAAAATCGCAAAATATCATTAAAAACAAAGGAGTTTCCGTGTATTTTAAACTGGAGGGAAACAATCCGGGAGGCAGTATCAAAGACAGAGCAGCCTACCAGATGATCAAAGGGGCTCTGCAGCGTAAAGAGATCTCAAAAGATGACAAACTTATTGAAGCCACAAGTGGCAATACAGGAATCGCACTGGCCATGATCGCAAGGGTAATGGGATTGAATATGGAACTGGTCATGCCCGATAATGCAACGGCAGAACGTGTTCAAACCATGAGGGCTTATGGCGCTAAAGTTAGCCTTACTCCCGCTGCCGAAGGCATTGAAGCTTCAAGGAATTATGCGGAAAGGATG
>QNYL01000056.1 GCA_003973375.1 Flavobacteriia bacterium | reverse complement strand
GTACAGTGATGACCCGTTCTAACGGCAATCCCCAGTTTATCTATGATCACACCGATATCATACGGATGTATTCCTTCAATATTAAAAGAGATTACAGAAGCTTTTTTTTCTGAAGTCCCGTAGATCTTTAATCCCTCTATGTTGAGCAGTTTTTTGGTGGCATATTCAAGCAGTTCGTGTTCATAGGCCGCAATGCTATCAAATCCTAGATCATTCAGATAATCCAGTGCTGTACCAAAAGCAATGCCTCCGCAGATGTTAGGCGTTCCTGCTTCAAATTTATGAGGAAGGTCGGCGTAGGTTGTACATTCAAAAGTTACTTCAGCGATCATTTCACCCCCTCCCTGATACGGGGGGAGTTTTTTCAGCCATTTTTCTTTTCCGTAGAGCATTCCCACCCCTGTTGGTCCGCAGAGTTTATGAGCTGAACAGACGTAAAAATCACAATCGAGTGCCTGAACATCGGGTTTGATATGCGGTGTGGCCTGTGCACCATCGATTAAAACAGCTGCACCGTACTCATGGGCCTTATCTATGATCTTTTTTACAGGATTGATCGTTCCCAATGTATTGGAAACATGATTTACAAAAACCAGTTTTGTTTTATCAGAGAGCAATTTATCGTATTCCTCCAGCATCAACTCCCCTTTTTGATTAATGGGGATCACTTTTAAAATGGCTCCGGTTCGTTCACACAACATCTGCCAGGGAACAATATTGCTATGGTGTTCAAGAGTGGACACAATGATCTCATCTCCTTTTTTTAACAGCGTTGTAAAACCTGTTGCCACAAGATTGATACTGTGCGTGGTACCTGAAGTAAAAATAATTTCGTAGTTCTTTGCAGCATTAAAATGCTTTTGAACCTTTATTCTCGATGCTTCATAGGCATTGGTTGCTTCCTGACTTAACGTATGAACACCCCTATGGATATTGGCATTGTAATTGGTGTAGTAATCCACTATGGCATCGATCACGACCTGTGGTTTTTGCGAAGTAGCGGCATTGTCAAAATACACCAGCGGTTTACTGTTTATTTTACGTTTTAAAATTGGGAAATCCTCGCGGATTCTATTTACATCGAACATGATATTTCTTTAGAATGATTCTAAATACAAAGGTAGTAATTTGTAAAAGCTATCAACAATTTTAAGCGGTCTTTTTATAACTCCACACCGCAAGGCTGTTCATGATCACCGCATAAATGGCGGTTTTGATAAACGGACTGAGGATATCGGTAAAACCGGAACCTTTCAGCATTACCATTCGCATCACCTCAACATAGTACTTAATCGGATTAAATTCTGTAAGGAACTGTGCCCAGGGTGGCATACTTTCAATTGGTGTAAAAAGTCCGCTCATTAAAATAAAGATCACCACAAAGAACCAGGCGATAAACATGGCCTGTTGCTGGGTGTCGGTAAAATTTGAAATAAAAAGTCCTATACCCAAAATGACAAGCATATAGATACCTGTATACGCATACATCAGTAAAATACTGCCCACTATCGGAATATCAAAAAGGAGTTTTGAAATGATCAGGCCAATAGTTAAAAGCACCATACCTAAAATCCAGAAGGGAAACAACTTGCCAATAATGAATTCATATTTTTTAATGGGCGTAACATTCATTTGTTCCAGGGTGCCGATCTCTTTTTCACGTACGATATTCATCCCCGAAAGGAATAAAGTGATCATGGTAACCAGTAACACGAGTATTCCGGGCACCATAAAAGTTTTGTAGTTCAGGGTTTTGTTGTACCAGAAAGAAGGAATGCTTGTGATCGAGTCCGGAATATTTCCGGTATCGGAAGGCGTCATCAGGCTTGTACGGATATTTTTATTAAAACCTTGTACGATCTGATTGATATAAACATTCTCAACTCCGGCTGCAGCACCGTCAATAGCATTGATAATTACCGAAAGTCCGGCTTTTTTATTCTTTAGCAGATCTCTTTCAAAATATTGAGGTATTTCGAGTATAACATCCACTTCTCCTTTTTGCATGGCTACAGTTGCCGGTTTTTCAGCGGGGAATTCAGCGGTAATATTAAAATATTCTGAAGCTTCAAATTTTTTGATCAATTCTCTTGAAGTAGAGGTCTTATCCTGATCTACATAAGAGAATTTTATGTTCTTTACTTCAAATGTAGCTGCATTGGAAAGAACGACCAGTTGAATCAATGGCAATACAAAGATCAATGGAAGCATGGCCTTGTTCCTGAAGATCTGTTTGAATTCTTTTTGTATGATATATCCTATTGTTCCCATAGTTCCTCTTATCCTTTGAAAGGTAATTTATTTGTTATAATGCTTTAATGATGTAATGCTGCAATGCTTTAATAATTCTTATTTATATAATTTAAACTCTTTGCTTTTTGCTAACCCCTCTTTCCAAAATTCTTCCTACGCAAAGTCCGCTAAAAACTTTAAAATCTAATATTGGTTATTACTCAGAGTTTCCCTGAGAATCGCAGAGAAGCGCAAAGTGCAACTTCCAACTTCTGGCTTCCGACTTCCGACTTCTGACTTCCAACCAATTTTAAACTCTTCCCTCTTCACTTTTCGCTAATCCCATTTCGCTCCTCAAATTTCCCGCAGATTTCGCGGATTAACGCTGATTTTATCAATATTAACTATTTTTTAAACCGCAAGGTTCGCAAAGAATCTCGCTAAGCTCACAAAGTCTTTTCAAAATAACTGTTACACTCTCCCCTTTTCGCTAATCCTTTTTCCCTCTTCTCTTTTCCCTTAATACAAATCTTTTCATTCCAATCTGATCTTATATTTTTTAATACTCAAGGCGATAAATAAAACCGTCATGCCCAACAGGATCAGGGTTTCTTTCCATAGCAATAAAATTCCA
>QNYL01000231.1 GCA_003973375.1 Flavobacteriia bacterium | reverse complement strand
ACACCTTGGTCTCGAATATAAGCACATCGGTTCTTCTGGCTGCAAAACGCTGGTCATCCGACATGTATTTTCTGGGTGTAAAAACAGTTTTGATATCTTCAGAATAGGGCACAGGTTTCTTTACATCACTCACAAATTTAATGGCTTTGGTTGATATTTTTTTTGTAGTCAGCCGGTTTCCTTCAGACAGGTAGGCAACTTGTTCCACAGCCTCTTTCGGAGGCCAGGTATCGTATTGTTTCCATTCTTTCTTTCCGGTATCGAAGACATAGGCTTCGGGTAAACCCGTATTATGATCTCCATTTCCCTTTAAAAAATGGTTAAAGAATTTTGTTTCGATATTTTTCTGAAAGAATAAGGAAATAGAATCTCCAAAATAATAATTTCCCACATAATTCTTAACTCTTGAACTAGCCCAGGAACCATGCGACCAGGGTCCGAAAACCATGGTATTGTAGTTTTCCGGATTGTATTTTTCAATGGTTTTATAAGTTTCCAGTGGTCCGTAAAGATCCTCTGCATCAAACCATCCGCCAACGATCATGGTGGCAACGCCAGGTTTTACCTTTTTCAAATGCTGGATGATCCCTTTGCTTTGCCAGACACTGTCGTAATTAGGATGTTCGATAATCTCTTTCCAGAAGAAATCATCAATCCTGTCGAAATTGCTCATGCTCTTATTATCCAGCTTTTTGTAATGAAAATATTTGTTAAGATTATTTAGCGGACCCACATCGAGAAAGAACTGATACTGATCTTTTGTATTCATTTTCGGGAAACTGTACCAGGCAGTATCAACAGGTTTGTCCTTTGGAGTTCCAAACAGAGAAATAGCTCTGAAATAACTCAGTAAAAAGGCTCCGTTGTGGTGAAAATCGTCAAAGAAGAAATCGCCAATGCAGGCCTGAGGAGAAGCAGCCTTTAATGCCGGATGGGCATCTAAAGTGGCGTACGTGGCATAAAATCCGGGATAAGAGATCCCCCAGATTCCCACGTTACCATTGTTGTTTTCAACATTTTTTACAAGCCAGTCAATCGTATCGTAAGTATCGGAACTTTCATCAATATCTTGATCTGTTTTTTTAACAGGGATATATGCTCGCATATTATCGTAGGTGCCCTCACTCATCCATCTTCCTCTGACATCCTGGTAAACAATAATATTACCCTCTTTCATCAAAATAGAATTCGGGCCGATCTTATCGGGAAATTTATCAGCTCCATAAGGCCGGCAGCTGTAGGGTGTTCTTTTTATCAGAAAAGGATATTCTTTGCTTTTATCTTTTGGAGAATAAATGGTGGTATGCAATTTAATACCATCACGCATGCTAATATTTACCTCTTTTTTATCGTAATGCTCTTTTACATAAGTGTCTTTTGCCCTTTCATGTTCTTTTTTTTGACATCCGGTTAATAAATAGGAGGTTATTAATAAAAATAAGAAATAGCGTAGAAATTTTTTCATAGTATTTCATTAAAAAATATAATTATTCTGCAATCTCACCGAGTTGATATCCTTCAACATAGGCAATCTTTATGTTGTTTTCATGATAAACTTTTTTAATAAGGGCTCTTGTTTTACGGATAGCAATCCAGTAATTATCCGGTTTGGTATAAGGCCTTACAGCGATAATTACATTATGGGTATCAAAATTGTCTATTTCAATTATTGGTTCAGGATTTTTAAGGATCTCAGGGATCTCATTTAAAGCTTCTGAGATCAGTTTTTTTACCCTTGGAAAACTCTCGGTATAAGGGGTGGGTATATAAACGGCTATTCTTGTAGCTCCAATTTCAGAGAAGTTTGTAATAACCGAATCTGTTATTTTTGAATTTGGAATGATGAGTGTATTTTCATCTTCAGTAATAATCTTTGTATTAAAAATTCCAATTTCTTCCACAACACCGTAGTAATCTTCAACCTTTACCCGGTTTCCCTTAACATAGGGTTTAAAAGTAAGTATCAGAATACCGGAAGCAAAATTACCCAGACTGCCCTGTAAAGCCATTCCTATGGCAAAGCCAACAACGGCCAGTGCTGCTACAAATCCGGTAATATTTGCACCAAAAAAAATCGCAATAATAAGAAAAAGCCCGATCTTTAGAGAGATATCTACTATGGAGATAATAAAAGGAGTGAGATTCTCTGTAAAACCTGTCCTTTCCAGACTCAATCGGGTCCACTCAACAATTTTCTTAATAATCTTTAATCCAATCCAAAGAATCAGAAGAGCAAGGATAAGTCTGGGGATATAGTAACCTATTTTAACTGTGGCAACCTCTAGATAATGGTAAATCTTTTCCATATTTGTTATTAAATGATTAAAACATGTATTGAAAACACAACTCTATTAACAAAGTTATTAAATAAATTCGGATAAATATATAAATTTTATAACATTACATATTTCTTCTGTATTGCCCCCCCACTTGAAACAAAGCAGAAGTAAGTTGCCCGAGTGAACAAACCTTGCTTGCTTCCATCAGTTGTTCAAATATATTCTGATTTTTCACAGCCTTTTCTTTTAAAAGTTTGATCTCTTCAGAGGATCTTTTCTCGTTTTTAAGAATCAGATTTTTAACCACACTGATCTGTCTTTGTTTTTCATCCTCAGTAGCTCTGATTACTTCCTGTGGCAATATGGTTGGAGAACCTTTACTGCTCAAAAAAGTGTTTACCCCAATGATAGGAAATTTACCGGTGTGTTTGAGCTCTTCGTAATACAGACTTTCTTCCTGTATCTTTGAACGTTGATACATGGTTTCCATTGCCCCTAAAACACCACCTCTTTCGGTAATTCTGTCAAATTCGGCATAAACCGCTTCTTCAACCAAATCGGTTAATTCTTCAATGATAAAGGCCCCCTGAA
>QNYL01000031.1 GCA_003973375.1 Flavobacteriia bacterium | reverse complement strand
ATAAGAAAAATATTCAGGCATTAGTCAATTTGCTAATACTTTATAAGCTAAAAATTCATCAGATCACTTTTCCCGTAACGGATATAGTGATCTGATGAATAAGGTATATTGATGATCTTAGAAAAGGAACGCGCAGGGAATAGTACAGATTTGATATTTTGATTTAAGATTGTTCGCTAATCACTAAATCACAGAACAACAAACAACAAAAACTACAAACAGCTTGTCTTCACCAGTCAGTGGGTCTGCTTTAGAAATTGTTTAAGCATATTAGGATTTCTATCAATATTGCCATTAATGCACTCCCTAACTCATTTCAGTTCCTTATAATCTTTAAAAGGAGATAATTTCTGGTTTTCAACTTTCTTTCTGTAGGCGATCCAGTCGGTTTTATAAAACTTATTGATCTCAGCTATTACCGGATCGATCTTGGCATAAGCATTGTTCAGTAACTGCATTTCGGTCTTTCCGGGTTTGCCCTGCAATGAACTGATATAACTTCTGGCCGTGTACAAATAAGAGATGTTTGAAGGTTTTTTTGTCGCCGTGATCCCTTGCCGTTTATCTTCTTTACCCAGCATATCGTCTATCAATCCGTTGATCTGTTTGATGATCGAGTCGCTTTCTTTGATCAGATCCTTATAGAGTTTCTTATCGATCTCTTTGGCTTGTTTTTTATAATTTTCAGCAATTTTTTTCGATTCATTCAATTGATTAACGGCCCGGTAGGTAAGGTCAAGTTTCTTTTCTATCTGCTTTTGCAGATCGTATATACTTTTAAGTACTTCATTGGATAACGGAATTCTCGGATCGTATTTAACTGTGATATCGGTAGAATCCTTTACGCCATTGTATTGTAAAACAAGCTTGTAAGTTCCGGGAAGAACCGTAACTCCTCCGGGTTCACTTTTGCTTTTACTGATCTTCCGTGAGGGGCCTCTTACACCTTTTTCATTCATATACCAGTACATACGGTTGAGTCCGTTGTCTTTTGGTGCTTTCCTTTTAAGAGTTCTGATAAGTTTGTCCTGGACATTGTAAACCTGTAAGACCAAAGAATCATTTTTCACTGTTTTTTTCTCTTTCTTTTCCTTGTCGGAAACCTCTTTTTTCTTTTCAGGTTTGTTCAAAACATAACTGATCATGGCTCCACGGCTTCTGTTCTCACCGTTGAACATGGCATTTCCGCCAAAACGCGTACCACTGGGTTGTTGCGTTTTTGTAATGTAAGCAGTTGGAGGGGTAAAGATCTTTAAGGTTTTATTTAGTGTTTCTTTTCCTTCACGGGCAATCTCGCGTAGAGGACGGATATCATCAAAAACATAAAAAGAACGCCCGAAAGTAGCTACATCCAGATCGTACTCCACCGGATGGATTACCATATCCATTGTGGGAACACTCGGATAACCCTCAGTCCATTTAGTCCACGTTTTCGCTTCATCCAGACTGAAATATAGTCCGTGTTCCGTTCCGAGAAAAACAAGTCTTTTGTCAACAGGATCCTGTACAAACGACAGAGAATATCCAAATTCTTCTGTTTTACCATTCAAAAGATTTACCCAGCTTTTACCGTAATTCTGCGTCTTGTACAGATAGGGCTTAAAATCGAAATTACGATAATTATTTACAACCACATAAGCCTCTCCGGGTACAAAAGTAGAAGGTTTGATCTGGGCTATCCATGCATTCTTTGGAAAACCTGCAATCCTGGGGCTCACATCTGTCCAGTTCTTTCCGCCATCTTTGGTAAGTTGTATCTTTCCGTCGTCGGTACCCACCCAGATCACATTCCGGTTTAAGGTGCTCGGACTGATAGCCAGGATGGTACAATAATTTTCGGCTCCTGTGGCATCCATTGTAAGCCCGCCGCTTTCGTATTGTTTTTGTTTTTCAGGATCGTTGGTGGTCAGATCAGGAGAGATGATTTCCCAGGTATCTCCTTTGTCTGTTGATTTATGTACAAACTGACTCCCAAAATAGATCGTATTGCTGTTAAAGGGATCCATGGCAATGGCCGAATTCCAGTTAAAACGTAAGATCACATCCGGATCGGGATGTGTTGGGCGAATCATTTTTGTGAGTCCGGTCTTGCGGTCATATCTGCCCACATAACCCTGTTGTGACATTGCGTAACCGTAGCGTGAATCTTTCGGATCGGGAATAACGTCAAATCCGTCACCAAACATCAGTTCCTGCCAGTAAGAGTTTCTTATTCCCTGAGCTTTTAATACATAGGCGGGACCGGCCCACGAGCCGTTGTCCTGCATCCCACCGTACAGATTGTAAGGAAAATCCTTATCTACATTGATGTGATAAAATTGACCAACAGGCAGATTTTCAACAAAACGCCATGATTTACCTTTGTCTTTGGTGATGTTGAGTCCGCCATCATTTCCGTCGATCATAAAATCAGGATTTTCCGGATGGATCCACCAGGCGTGATGATCGGGGTGTACCCCGGAATCTGAACCGTAAGCAGGCATGAGTTGTTTAAAACTTTTCCCTCCGTCGATACTGTAGTTCACGTAGGTAAAAACGCTGTAAACCCTGTTTTCATTGGTCGGATCCACAAAGATATCGGAGTAATAAAAGGGCCGGTTACCAATACCTCCGGAACCTCTTCCGCTTGATCTGTTGTTGATCATCTTCCATTTAAAACCTCCGTCATCCGATCGATACAAGGCATTTTTCTTGGCTTCGATCAGGGCATAAACAACTTTAGGATTACTTTTTGAAATGGCAATACCAATTCTCCCCAATTCTCCTTTTGGGAGTCCGTCTTTATCAGTTTTTTTAGTCCAGTTCTTACCTCCATCATAAGTGATGTACAGTCCGGAACCTTTGCCGCCAGAAGTAAAAGTATAAGGTTTT
>QNYL01000104.1 GCA_003973375.1 Flavobacteriia bacterium | reverse complement strand
TGAGATACAATAGTATATCTGCAAAGTTAGACGCCTTGTATCTGCATACTCAAAATTTGTAAATTATCCAGGTTAATGCCCGACAAGAAAGAGTTTTATTACCTCTTATGATGTATTTAAAATACAGGGGGTTAGGTAAATCAAGAGGAATTAACTATATTGATTCAACCCAGCTTAGAGTTTGTCATATCAAACGAGAAAAGCAGAACAAGGTCTTTAAAGGTGTAGCGACAAAGGGAAAATCAACAATGGGCCGGTTTTTTTGGTAAATATTGTGGCTGCTTTAACTGCCTATTGCTTCTTATACGCTCTCATTTGTTTGGTTGGCTCTATAATGGAATAACCCTCCCATAAATGATCATCAAACTGATCCACATAGATCATCTTTATATATTCCTTTTCCTTAAAATCATCAAATTGTTTCTTTGAGATAGGTTTCTGATCTAAAACAAGTATTTCTGAAGAGTATTCTTCTGAAACAGAAAAAATAAATTTTACTTTGACCTCGTTAATTTTTTTATCTAATAAAAACCTCTTTCTCTTTTTTATCAGAGATAAATTTCTGTTAATATTGATCTTGGAACCCTGTTTTTTTGAACAGTACTTCAGTTGATAGGAATCAAATTTTTTTTCAAAGGAAATAGACCCGCTAAAAATATTGTTTTCAAAGCCAACTCCAAATAAATTAATACTGGTACCGGTTTTACCTGTTGCATATTTATAATCGGCCCGGATCAATGCAAAAGTTTTTAAGGTTATAAAAACCCTTCCTTCAAATTTCCCGCTTTTCTTCGGAACAAAATCGATAATATAAACATCCTCTCCGTTTACTTCGGTTCCGCCCACCAAAGTATATTCGTACCTGTTCGTATGATATAAAAAATCCCAGTCATCTTTATCCTCAAAGGAACTGTATCTAAATAA
The DNA here is from genome assembly GCA_003973375.1 of Flavobacteriia bacterium. Taxonomy (GTDB): domain Bacteria; phylum Bacteroidota; class Bacteroidia; order Flavobacteriales; family Flavobacteriaceae; genus Namhaeicola. Next base: position 1,949 of record QNYL01000104.1, on the reverse strand, counting down.
ATACCTTAAAGAATTACGAAAATACTTTGTTTTATATTTTCCTTCATTGATCCTTTTTAAAGAATCCCTTTCTGATTTGTCAAGATCGCTTTCCATCTCTATTTTACTTCCCAGAATTCCGCTTTTTATTTTCCAGTATTCATTTTTATCAACATCTGTCATAAGCTTTTCAAAAAAAGACTCCAGCTGGTCTGTATCTGCAAGATTCTTATCTTTTAAACTCACCTGTTTAACAGGATCAACCTTGATCTTTAAAGAATCCACCTTGCTTGTTGAAAAATATAAATTGCCTAAAAAATCGGTAAATGATACTGAATGTTTCGGTATTTTCTTTTCGATCATTTTAATCTTTTCTTCGGTCAGCTCGGGAATAGTACTCTTTTTAAAATTAAATTTGATCTTATCGATATCCGATATCGATCTGTTTCGAATAAAGGTCTGATTCTTTACGTACCGTGTTTTGTAATTCTTTTCTTTATTTTCCAAAACCTTTTCCACTACAGATTCTGCATCAATATCGCCGCTAAAAACAAAGACTTCATTCAGATTATTAATATCTTCATTTAAAAAAACAACAGCTGAACTGTCCAGTTGCCTGATCGTTAGTTTTTTTGTTTTATAGCCAATATATTGAAAACTAAGTGTATCATTTTCATTAAGTTTTGTGCTTTTAATTGAAAACTGCCCTTTCTCATTTGTGATTATTCCTGTATTTTTATGAAGAAACAAAATATTCGCATAAGGCAAAGCTGTCTTTTTTACACTGTCAAGCAGAACCCCATTTATTTCAATTTTTGAGGAAGTTTTTGTCGAGTCCGGTTTTGATTGGGCATACGAATAGGTATACGATGAAAAGGCTAAAAAGAATAAAATTGATTTTTTAAAACACTCCGGATTTAAATTTTTAGCAGAAGGAATCATTAATTTCATAAGGTATTTTTGCAGTTGACCGTATCAAATTAATAGAAAAAAGGACTTTCAAAAACTTAAATTCTTGTTAAATAACTTAATCTTAACATCTGATCATTATGACAATCAAGAAGATCCTCCGTTTTTTTTATCGTATTTACATTCATTTTTTCCGGAATTCCACCTTTACTGTTACGCAATCCATAAACCAAATTCAAATATCAGTTTAAACTGTCTGTGATCTTGCTCAAACAAATAAATGGCTCCATATCCATCATCACTTGTATAAAATTCTTCTTTATAAACAAAAATGTATGTTTTGTCCTTTTTAATAAACTTATAGACATTTGAGATTCTGAATTTAAGTTTATTTGGCACTAAATTGTCCGACTTTTTGTATAATATAAATTTATCATCTAAGAATTGCTTGTTTAACCTGACAGGAGGCTTTTTCTTAATGGTGGCTATCAATTCTTTAATAATATCACTTGATAAAATACCTTTCAGATCTATGTGTGGTCTGCCTGCATTACATAATGAATACTGTGCTTCCTTCCAATTTATCATATGATATAAAAAAGATAAATCTCTGTCCAAATAATTGATTGTTTTCTCATATAAATAGACTGAACCCTTATTTGAAAAACAAGTATTCAATATTTCATAGATGAGCATAGGATCCTCTTTTTCTTTTTTAATCTGCCCAAAAACAGAATTGAACTGAAAAATAAAAAATATTAGCACGAAAACATTAGCAATCCGCTTCTTTTGCTTCACTTGAATTTGTTTTTTCATTTTTAATTAGTGTCTGTCTATAAAGTACTTGATTTTTGAAAGATTAAGATTTTTGATGGATTTTTGTTTTTTTTATTGCAGCAAATGCTTGTGTATTAGGCAAAATAAAAAAAGGAAAAAGACACAAAAAGATAATTTTTTCAATTCGATGACTTTATGGACAGACACTAATTATTATTCAATATGCCCAACTCTAAGCCAAAAGGGAGGCTGATTTTATAGACAGGCACTATTTATTTACCAAT
>QNYL01000132.1 GCA_003973375.1 Flavobacteriia bacterium | reverse complement strand
TACCGGTTTCATTCTTCCTCCCTCATCCTGTATCACCAGTGAACCAAAATTTCTGGCATGTTCTTTACTCACTTTCGTGGATTGCAACAAAGAATCTATATCAATATTATTTTGATGATTTTCCTGCGAAAAAGCACCCAAACCGATCAAAAAGATCAGAATGGTCAACCGGGCTTTCTTTTCTTTAATTTTTTTAAGCATTTTTCTTAAAGTTCCAAAGCGTGTCTTCTTTTCAAAAAGTATTAAGATCAATCCTAAAAACAGTAAACCATAACCAATATAAGTGGTCCAGGTTCCCAGTTTATCATGATTCACCGATAAGAAAGTCTGCTCAACCTCTCCGGTATCGTTATAACTCGACTGGAAAAAACGATAACCTTTATAATCGAGTACATGATTCATGAAAATACGGTAATCAAAGGTTTTGTCTTTATCGATGACTGTTATTTCACTGGCATAGGATTTCGGACTCATAGAACCGGGATATCTGTCGAGCTGGAAATCACGTAATTTAACCGAAAAAGGCAGAGTCATTTGTTTTGCTCCGTAACTGAGCCTGAAATTCAATCCGTTCAGAGAAAAACTTTCAGGCCTTGACACCTGATTTGAATTTCCGTAAAGCTGAACGATTTTCTCTTCATTTCCTGATCTTACCTTCACTTCCAGCAAATCGTTAAGATGCTGATTCTTATCGGCACTTACCAGTTCCATTCTGCCCTGTTGAGGAGCGTCAGGAGCAACAAACCGGATGCCTCCAAACTGATACAATGAACGCAAATGAAAATCCTGAACAGAATCTTTCGCTACTTTACGCTGTTCCTGAGTAGTCATGATCATATAAGTTCCTTCAAAAGGTGTTTTGATCTTTAAAGTATCATTTTCTGTAATAATATTAACTGCTCCTTCAGTGGGTTTATCAAAGGCAAAAAGAAAATTATGTAAACTGATTACTTCTCCCCGAAGAAGAAAATGATCATGCCGTCCTCCTCCACCGGTCTCAACGATCTTCAGATAGGTTTTTCCGTTTTCATCCGGAATAAATTTCTCAAATGCATTGGAAACATAATTCACATAGGCTACTTCAACAGGTTTTCCTTTAAAATCGGTTGAGATCTTAAAATCATTTCCTCCACGGAGCAGATTGAAAAATTTTCCCGCACCGGCAGTAAATCCGGCATCCTGATCTGATATACTGCTAAAAAGATATTCTTTATAAATAGGATTCTTTTGTTCCTTGCCATCATCAATATGCAATTTTAAATAGGCTTTATCAGAAAGCATGGTATTGGTGGTTTCCCCTTCAAAAATTGGCATAATGCCTTCAAAACTGATATAACGTGTAATTCCTGCTCCCAGGATAATCAATATAAAAGCCAAATGAAAGGTAAGTACAGAGATCTTTTCTTTTCTCAGCAATCTGTATTTGGAAATATTACCAATAAAATTGATCATAAAAATTACCATGATCATCTCAAACCACCAGGCATGATACACCACAGCCATAGCTGTTTGTGTTCCAAAATCATTTTCAATAAAGGTGGCAATGCCCATAGTAGCGGCAAATACAATAAATAAAATCCCGGTAAGTCTGGTAGAGAATAAGAAATTGAAAATTTTCTTCATTTTTTTACTTAATAGTTAGAGTTGCGAAGTTAATCAAAATTAACAAATCTATTTCCTAAACCGGTTGTTATAAACTATACTATCCCTCTTTTTATAAGTTATTCTTATAGGTGGTTTTATCCTCTAAAAACGATATTCACGAAGTCAAAATTAATCCTGCAGATACATAAAAGTATCCCTATTTAGTACCTGTCTATAAAGTGCTTGATTTTTGAAAGATTAAGATTTTTGATGGATTATTGTTTTTTTTATTGAAGCAAATGCTTGTGTATTAGGCAAAATATAAAAAGGAAAAAGGCGCAAAAAGATAATTTTTTCAATTCGATGACTTTATGGACAGACACTATTTATATTGGAATACATATGGCTTTCTTTATAAAATTATCGTTTAACAATAATTATTTATCCTTTTAAGATAATTTTAACATGGTTGCATATGCAACTAATTAAATTATAATACTTATATTTGCTGCGATTTATATTCTGTGAATGGAAAATATTAATTTTGAGAAAACAGTACTGCCCCAGATAGGAATTACTGCAAAACTTGCCGGCTTTTATATCACCGATCATTTTCATGAAAACAACATCGATCTGTCAAAAGAACAATGGCTGATCCTGTTAAGACTAAATGAAAAGGACGGACGGGTACAAAATGACCTGGCTCTTATTACCAACCGCTCAAAAACCTCCCTTACCCGCCTGATCAATACCATCGAAAAAAAAGGTTTTGTTCATCGTGTTCATTCTAAGGAAGACAAAAGGATCAATTATATTTATTTAACAGAAAAGGGAAAAGAGATCTTTGAAAGATCTTTACCCATTCTTCAGAACCTGATCAAAAGATTACAGGAAGGTATTGATCCTGAAGATCTTAAAAACACTATTAAAGTTCTAAATAAAATTCAGAAAAACATTACTAAACACCATCTTAATATTAATTAAATGAGAAAAATTGTCAGTATAGGTATTGGAGTATTGATCATCGCTTTAGCTTTCTTTGCCTATAGAACCATGGTCAACAACAATAAGAAAAAAAACAGAAAAGCCCCTAAAATAGTAAAAACGGTCTTTGTGGAAGAAGTTAAGAACCATGAGATTCCTGTGGTTATTTCTGCCAATGGTAATCTTGTTGCCAAAAACAAGATCGATCTTTACAGTGAAGTACAAGGGGTACTTAAGCCGGTTGCCAAAGATTTCAAACCCGGTAATACCTACAGAAAAGGGGAAGTTATTTTAAAGATAAACAGTGAG
>QNYL01000176.1 GCA_003973375.1 Flavobacteriia bacterium | reverse complement strand
CTCCAACGCCTATCGGTATAAGCAACAAGGGTTCATAATCGTATTTGATTCCCAGATAAATAAATATAATCCCAATAAATATCATGGCCAGGTTGCCTCCAGTTGCATTTGCAAAACCGGTATAACTATAAAACTTCTTTAAACCATCAAAAGCACCTTCAAAAACACCTTCCCCTTCTGATGCCTCGGATTGCTTAGCCGAAACTGAATTTTGAATTGCTAAAGTATCGCCGTTTTTATTAAGGCCTAATACCGGCTTAATTGCGAAGAGGAAGGTTAGTATACCGAATATTAAAATTAATTTTTTCATTTTTATATTTTTTTCAGGTATGCATCAACTGATGATCCCTGAGATTCTTTATTCCAGTTCAATTAATAAATCATTTTGTAATACCTGCTGACCGGCACTCACATGAATAGCGGTAACCACACCTCCTTTTTCGGCAATGATATTATTTTCCATTTTCATTGCTTCCAGTACCAGCAGGCTGTCTCCTTCATTGATCTGATCTCCTACTTTTATGCTTATGCTCATGATCGAACCCGGAAGAGGTGAGAATATTTTGGTTTTTTGCGATGCCGGATTGACCTTTAGAGGCTCTGCCGGACGCTTGGATGCAGAACGTACCAGCGTAGGCGTTTTGGTTTGCCTGATCTCCTCTTTCATTTTCACCGTGTAGGAAGTACCGTTTACTTCGATATCAATCATATTTCCTTCGTGAGACAAAACTCTCACTTTGTAATTATTATCGTGTATTTTGAATTTAAAATCCTTCATAATCAATTAATTAAGTTTTTGATGTGTTCCGTATATTTTTGAACTCCATGGGGAATAAGATTTCTTTGCCTGTTTAATGGTTAAGATCGGATTCTCTTTATCGTGGTGTTCATTCAGATATAAGTGAATTGCTGTAGCGATCACCGCTACAACTTCTCCGGTAAATTCCTTATCTACCTCAATGGCGATGTCCTGTATTTTTTTATCTTTCCTTTTGGTTATTACTTTGTAGATATACAACAAGAAAGGAATCCCAAATTTAAACAGAAGCGATAGCGTGACCAATGAAGTAAAGACGATCAACAAGCCGGTAAGCAGGATAACATATCCTTCACTTATCTGATCCATATTTAAGTTTACATAAAGTATCATAAGGGTATGTTTGAGTGTTTTTTAGGCGGATTCAGATCTTTTTTATTTGCCAGTAATTCCAGTGCCCTGATAATTCTGAATCGTGTATTTCTAGGTTCGATCACATCATCGATAAAACCATATTTAGCCGCTTCATACGGATTGGCAAATTTCTTGGTATATTCATCTTCCTTTTTCTGAATATACTCACTCTTTTCGGCAGCATCTTCTATTTTCCTGATGTTACGTCCTTCGAGAACTTCCACGGCTCCTTTGGCTCCCATTACTGCTATTTCAGCCGTTGGCCATGCATAATTCACATCTCCCCGCAGCTGTTTACAACTCATTACATCATGCGCTCCTCCATAGGATTTACGCAGTGTAATAGTAACTTTCGGAACGGTAGCCTCACCATATGCAAATAACAATTTGGCACCATGAAGGATTATACCTCCGTATTCCTGTCCGGTTCCGGGTAAAAATCCGGGAACATCAACAAAGGTTACAATAGGAATATTGAATGCATCACAAAAACGAACAAATCTTGCAGCCTTTCTTGAAGCTTCAATATCTAATACCCCTGCATAATATTTTGGCTGATTTGCAACGATTCCAACAGGACGCCCATTAAATCTTGCAAATCCCACCACGATATTTCGTGCATAATTCCTATGCACTTCAGTAAATTCAGCACGGTCGGTAACTGCGGAAATTACATCGATGATATCGTAAGGTTTATTTGGGTTTTCAGGAATAATATCATTAAGTATATCTTCAAGCCTGTCTATCGGATCAGAGCAATCCAGAACCGGTGGTTCCTCCAGATTATTTGAAGGCAAATAACTCAACAGCTTTCTGATCAGTAAAAGATTTACCTCATCGTTTTTAGCAAGAAAATGAGAAACTCCTGATTTAGTGGAATGGATTTTTGCTCCTCCTAACTGCTCGGTAGTTACAACCTCACCGGTAACCGTTTGAACAACTTTCGGACCGGTAACAAACATATAGCTGGTCCCTTCTGTCATGATGGTAAAATCGGTCAATGCAGGAGAATAGACTGCTCCTCCGGCACAAGGCCCCATTATAGAAGATATCTGTGGGATGACACCGGAAGCCATAATATTTCGCTGAAAGATCTCAGCATAACCTGCCAAAGATCTTACACCCTCCTGGATCCTGGCACCACCACTGTCGTTAAGTCCTATTACCGGTGCCCCTACCTTCATAGCCATATCCATTACTTTACAAATCTTTAAAGCATAGGTTTCTGATAAAGAACCTCCAAAAACCGTAAAATCCTGTGAAAATACATAAACAATCCTGCCGTCAATAGTACCATGTCCGGTAACTACTCCATCTGAAAGATATATCTGCTTATCCAGCCCGAATGATTTTGTTCTGTGTGTAACGAACATATCAAATTCTTCAAAACTGTCTTCATCCAAAAGAAGTTCAATTCTTTCCCGGGCAGTCATTTTACCTTTAGCGTGCTGAGAGTCTATTCTTTTCTCTCCACCCCCAAGTCTTGCTTTTGCTCTTTTTTCTATGAGCTCATTTATTTTATCCTGATTAACCATTATAATTTTGATTTACTTGTTTATTTTGAACAGATTTCAGTAAGTACTCCAAATGTTGATTTTGGATGCAGAAAACCGATATTCAGATTTTCAGCTCCCTTTCTGGATACTTTATCAATAAGCCTGACCCCTTTTTCTTCTATCTCCTTTAAGGCAGTGTCGGTATTATCTACTG
>QNYL01000109.1 GCA_003973375.1 Flavobacteriia bacterium | reverse complement strand
TGTCTCTGTCTGTCTCTGTCTGTCTGTCTGTCTCTGTCTCAGTCTGTCTCTCTGTCTCTGTCTCTGTCTGTCTGTCTGTCTATCTCCCACCATAAAAATAAATCTTTTTTCTTTAAAAAAAAAAAGTGCATTCCAACGACCCTCTCGCTCTCTTCTTCTTCTTTTGGCACACATTATCTCGCACAGTAAACTATACGTTTCAAATGCGCGAGCACACACGAAACAAGCGTATTTTCTCAACAAACGTGCAATAAAATTAATACCGCCATTTTCAATGATGATGATCTCATACTCCAGTTTGTCATTAGAAATGCGAATGGTATCTCCGGGTTCATGCACGATCTCCGTCACATTCTTTTTATTGTTAAGTTGCTTGTTATGTGCAGACTTACCTGAACCACATGAAATCAAACCTGCCATTACCACAATTAAAAAAATAAAATTTTTCATAACCTCTGAATTTATTACCCTGTTTAGCAGCAACAATTATAATGCCATATTCCTGTTTTCATGCTGATTCTTCACTGTAAAAAGGAAACTCCCTGTAAATATCCCAGTATTTCCCATTGTGTTTCAATAAAAACAGGCTTTTAAATATAAAATCAGCCTCAAATACTTTATCCTTAAAATCATCCCAGGCTCTGTAAAAAATGGTATTGTCCAGATCCCTTGTTGCAAGTGTTATATGCGGATGGATCTTTGTATTGATTTCCTTTTCAGTAAAATCAAGATCATCTAACAAGACGCGGTTCAACCTGAGATGAAGCTTTTGAATTTTTTTATGATCTAAGACCTTTATAAAGATCACTCTTGGTTTAAAACAACCAAATCCGGAAAGTCTTACCTCAAACCGTTCCTGAATTTTAGAAAATTCTTTCAGGATTTTAACGATCTTTTCTTCCCCGGCCTCTGCTCGGCGGAATGGTCTTTGCAAAGTAATATGTGCAGGTGATTTAAGGGCATGTTTGGCTTCGTATCGTTCTTTGAACTCCTCTTTTAAACACCTTACCTCTTCCCTGAGTTTTTCATCGGGGATCAAAGCGATAAAATATAGATTTGAACTTTTCAAAATACCTTTATATTTTTTATAAATTTACAAAAAAAAGCCCGATAAAAAACCGGGCACCTTATTACAAACATCAACAAAGTTATTTACTATTTCTTTTCTTTATCCTCTTTTTTAGGTTTGATCTTATTCCATATCTTTATTTCATCATCTGCTACGAGTCCTGAATCTATTTCCACATTAGTCCCATCGGAAATACCAAGTTTAACATCTCTTTTTTCAAAGGTCTGATCCCCGGTTTTCACCTCTACATAAGGTTTTTCGGTTTTCTTATCAAACTGAAGTAAAGATTCTTTTATGGCAAAAACACTGTCTTTTTTTTCTAAAACAATCTCTGCATTGGCACTGTAACCGGCTCTCAGAAAATAATTTTCATCCAAAAAAACATCAGCCTTGATCTTAAACTGTACAGAACCATTCTCTTCTGTACCTTTGGGAGCAATAAAGGTTAATTTAGCAGGAAATTTTTTATCTTCTATTGCCCCCAGAGAAATCTCGATATCTATATCATTTTTAATCTTTCCTACTTCAGCTTCATCTACTTTTCCTTCGAAGATCATCTTACTCATATCCGCAATGGAAGCGATGGTTGTTCCTGCGTTAAAATTATTACTCTGAATTACCTGATGCCCAACTTTAACAGGAATTTCAAGGATGGTGCCTTCTACCGTTGCTCTTACATTGGTATTGGCCATTCCGGAGGAACCGGCTGAACCTTTTCTAATAATCTCATAGTCGTTCTTTGCATTGATCAGATCCTGTTTTGCCTGATTGTAACTCAGTTCAATATTTTCAAAATCCTTTCGGGAGATCACTCCGGTTTCAAAGAGCTTTTTATTTCTTTTATAACTGATCGCTGTATTATCAAGGATAAGCTTCATTTTACTGATCCTTCCTTTTGCACTGATCAAAGCCTGTTCATTGGGAACGATTCTGATCTGAGCGATCAAATCCCCTTTTTTAACTTTTGCACCTTCTACCAGAAATACCTTATCGATAATTCCGGATACCTGAGGTTTAATTTCAACTTCCTCAAGAGGTACAACTTTTCCGGTGGCAACCGTTTTCTTTACGATAGTGGTTCTGAATGGTTTTTCAGTTTCGTAAATTTCATTCGATTTTTTATTCATTTTACCAAACCAGATCAATACTGCCAGTAAAGCGATCCCAATCACGGAAAAAATAATAATTTTTTTCATCAGTTTAATTTTATTTAATTTTCATTATTCAGAGGTGACTTCTTTATATTCTTAAAGACCTCCTGTTTTATTAATTCTATTCATCTCTTAATGCCTCAATCGGCTTGATACTTACGGCCCTTTGTGCCGGAATCAAACCAATAAGGGTGCCCAGTGCTACCAATACAAAGATTGCACCCAATGCTATGGGAACACTCACTGTAGGGTTGGTAAACGGAAAATCTATATCCTGCGTCATTGAATTGATTATATACAAAACGCCTCCGGAAAAAATAAGTCCTAAAACACCTGCCAACAGGGTTAAGAATACAGATTCGAGTATAATCTGCTCCTTAATCGCTTTTGGCGTAGCTCCAATAGCCCTCCGGATACCAATTTCCTGTGTTCTCTCTTTTACCGTGATAAGCAGGATACTTGCAATGGCAATAACCCCTGCGATCAGGGTTGCAATACCCACAAACCAGGTTAAGAATTTAATTCCTTTAACAAAACCCATCGTTTTTTCAAACATTTCACCAAAATTAAAAGAACCAAAGGCCCTTTCATCCTCAGGAGCTACATTATGACGTTTTCTTAAAACATCCTTTACATTCTTTTCTACCTCTACAATATCTGCATCAGGATA
>QNYL01000287.1 GCA_003973375.1 Flavobacteriia bacterium | reverse complement strand
TTGTACTTTTGCTCAAACAAAATCCGGTCGGAAACCACCGACATGCTGTCAAGCCTGTAACCTGTCAGAAAATTAGAATGAACCACCGTGTCGGGCCTGACAGAAAGCTTCACATCCTGCAAATCAACCATTGCAGTATCGTTGATGCCGCAAAGCAGGTTCAGATCAAACAAACTGTTTTTATAATCGGTTTCATAGGTTTTGTTCTGTAGTTGAAAATTCTGATATTCGATTTGCAACAGCAGCAAATCGGTTCGTTTGTAAATGGCATTTTTCACAAGATGCTCCATGATACCCACTTGCTGTTTCATTTTTACCAACAGCTCACGGCTGATTTCACGCTGTTTTTTTGCCTTCAAACACAGCAAATACTGATGGGTTACCAGTTGCTCAATTTCGTGATTGGTTAAATTAATTTTGTTTTGATTTATCTGTTTGGATATTTCGGCTTTGGCCTCATAACTTTTGTAAATCGACCCCGTAAACAGCGGTTGTTCAGCCGTTATACAGGCCTGATACTGCCCGCCATCGGAAAAGGCCTGATCGTAGCCCGCATAGTCGGAAGCTCCCTGTGATACCCACTCAAATTTTGTTTTGTCGTTGTCGTGCGAAACAATGGGAGCAAACAATACTCCGGCTTCCACATTTACCATCGGCTTCTTTAAAACGCTGTTGATCTGTTCCAGATTAAGCTGCTGCAGCTTGCTGTCGTTTTTGTTTTTATTTACAAGCGGACTGTTGGCCTTAGCACTATTTATATAATAATCGAGCCCGTGAGGTTGCGCAACAACAAATAGCGGTAACAAAAAAAGCCAAATAAACCAACCTGTTTTTTTCATATCATAAAGAAAAAGGTAATTTCCCAAGCAAATCTAACGAATATTATCCTGAATACTGACTATCTGCTAATTTAGTTTGATTTCAAATTTATGTTTCTGTGGATTTATTACTTTTGTTTACTGTTTCACAACTGATGATATTTGAAAAATGAAAAACAATAAAAGTTTGTTTAACGAATTTAAACCTGTTTCCACCGGGCAATGGGAGAAAAAGATAGTAAAAGATTTAAAAGGAAAGCCTTACGAAAAGCTAATCCGTAAAACAGCCGAAGGGTTCGATATTAAACCTTTTTACAGGGAAGAGGATTTGGAGAAAATACCTTTTACACAAAGCCGGCCGGGCAGTTTTCCTTTTGTAAGAGGTAAAAACATAACAAAAAACCACTGGCTGGTCAGACAGGATATTAAGGTTAACGATATTTTTGAAGCCAATGCCAAAGCGCTGGACATACGGATGCGTGGTGTTGATTCGCTGGGATTTGTTTTTACCAAAGGTATGGAGCCGGAACAAAGAGATCTGGAATTGTTGCTGGAGAATATACGCGCTGACGTGATGGAACTTAATTTTTCGGGTGGCGATGAACTGAAAATTGTTACCGCTTTCGATGCCATGACAAAAAAGTATAACCGAGATTTGAATCGGGTAAACGGATCGGTAAATTATGACCCGTTGGGATATTTTTCGTTAAACGGCCGGTTCCGGAATAGTGAAGAAAAGGATTTTCAAACATTACTTAAGCTTTACGAAGCAGGTAAACACCTGCCCCGTTTTCAGCTTTTAACAATAGCAGCTCATATGTTTCATAACAGCGGTGGTGGAATTGTAAGCGAGTTGGCTTATGCACTGGCAATGGGCGTTGACTATCTGACCTTTCTAACGGATAACGGACTTTCGGTTGATGAAGCCGCACCAAAAATAAGGTTTCATTTTGCCATTGGTTCGGAATATTTTATGGAGATTGCCAAGTTCAGAGCATTTAAACTCTTATGGGCAAAAGTGGTAAATGCTTACGGACTTGACCATGCGGACAATGCCACAGCTCATATCCATGCCTCGAATTCGATTTGGAATAAAACCGTTTACGATGCTTATGTTAATATGTTGCGAACTACCACCGAAACCATGTCGGCTCTGGTTGGCGGAGTGGACAGCCTGACGGTTATGCCTTTTGATGCAACATACAGCACACCCGATGATTTTTCGGAACGCTTTGCCCGGAATCAACAACTGATTCTTAAAGAGGAGTCGTACTTTGACAAAGTGGCCGACCCTGCAGCCGGTTCCTATTATATCGAAAACCTTACCAGTGAATTGGTACATTATGCATGGGAACTTTTCCTTGAAACCGACAAAAAAGGAGGCTATCTCGCCGCGTTTAAAAGTGGTGATATACAATCCAGAATAAAAAAGGAAGCTGCTGACAAAGACCGGAATATTGCTTTGCGAAAACATTCGATTTTGGGGGTGAACCAATATCCAAACATTACTGAACGCCTGGATCAATTAAATAATGAAACAGTGCTTTATCCTGCCAATATAGATGATAAAACCGTTGATGTTGAACCGCTCCGGCTCTATAGGGGTGCCATGGCATTTGAACAACTCAGGTATAAAACCGACCAATATGCTCTAACCCACCCGAGGCCAAAAGTCTGGATGTTTACTTATGGTAACCTGGCCATGCGCCGGGCACGGAGTCAGTTTGCCGGTAACTTTTTTGGTGTGGCAGGCTTTGAAATAATGGATAATCCCGGGTTTGAAACGGTAGCTGACGGTGCTGCCGCTGCCCGAAAAGCCAATCCTGATATTGTAGTGCTCTGTGCCGCGGACAATGACTACGAAACCATGGCTGCCGAAGCTTTTAAGGCTTTAAAAGATGATTTTATTGTTGTGCTGGCCGGTTTTCCTGCAGCACTGGTTGACAGCCTCAAAGCATCAGGCCTCCAAAACTTTATTCATGTAAAGAGTAATGTGCTGGAAGAGCTGATCAGATACCAGAAAATGTTTGGATTATAATTTGGTTTGTAAGCTGCTTGCCGGAAGACTAACAACCTTT
>QNYL01000307.1 GCA_003973375.1 Flavobacteriia bacterium | reverse complement strand
ATAATGTATCCTTTAAAAACAGTGATGGTACGGCTTCAGTATCCAATGCCACCGTTATGCCCAATCATTTAAATCTGGCTGCGACCTTTGCATTCTCGGATAATTTTTATGTGGATTCGGATGTATCGGCCGATGGGCACCGATGGTTGGTCAATACCTATCCCAATGAATGGTGTGAAACGGCTACGGTTGCCAGTTATGGCGGACAGCGTACTTTTAAGGAAAAATCAAAGGCACCCGGTATTTTTGCCATGAATGGTGCTGCGGGGGCAGTGTATCCTGAGGACTATAACGAAGCCGGTTCCATGTGGGATCATCTGGAGCGTAACGGAGTAGATTTTTATAATTTCGGATTTAGTATTATGTTCGAACCTGCGCGGTATAAGGTTTTTTATAAATATACAGGCATTCGCCATTATATCAATTTTCCTGTTCCTCAGCCTTTGTTTACCCGTACTTCTAAACAGTTTCCTACTTATAATATGGCTATTCCCGATCAGTTCAGGGTAGATCAGTTTAAAAAGGAATTTAATAAGAAATGGCTTTCCGGAAAGGATAAGATGCCCGAGATCATTACTGTGATCCTTCCGAATGATCATGGGGCAGGGGAGCGTTCTAAAGCGGGATTTCCTTTTAAAGAAAGTTATATGGCCGATAATGATCTTGCTGTGGGAAGAATAGTGGAGTATCTTTCGCATACGCCTTACTGGAAAAATATGCTTATTGTGATCACTGAAGATGATGCACAGAACGGAGTGGATCATATAGATGCACACAGAAGTATCTTATTGATGATCTCTCCCTGGGTAAAAAGAAACTATGTGAGCCATGTACACAACAGTTTTGGCAGTATTTTTAAAACATTCTGGAATGTACTCGGACTGCCCTACCTAAATCAGTATGATGCAGGAGCAACAGATCTTTCCGATTTCTTTACTTCTACACCTGATTATACACCTTATAATGCTTTACCCGTTGATAAAAGAATCTTTGATCCGCAAAAGGCACTGAGTCCGATCAATGAAAAATTCGACTGGAAGGCTTTGGAAAATTCACCGGAAATGGACAACCTTGAAGATATGATCAGAGACAGTAAAGAACAGGATAGGTACCGTTTGGAAGACCGTGAAAAGAAAAAGGATTGAAATTCCTGTAATGAGACAAGACCTTATCATTTGTAGTTTTAGGAATTATTATTTTTTATGAAAAGAATCTTTGCAATATTATTTTTAGTTTTTTCTTTATTTTCCTGTTCCGGAAATGAGGAAGAGAAGCCAAAGCAATCAAAAGTTCTGATATGGTCAGATGAGTTTGATTATACCGGTTTGCCTGATGATACAAAATGGGATTACGAATATGGTTTTGTAAGAAATAAAGAGGATCAGTTCTATATGAAAGAACGACTGGAAAATTCGGAGGTAAAAGATGGAAACTTGATAATTACCAGTAGGAAAGAACGTTTTAAGAATCCGTGGTATAAGGAAGGAAGTCCGGACTGGCAGCGCAACCGGGAATATGTTGAATATACCTCTGCCAGTGTAATTACAAGAGGTAAGTTTAGTGTAAAATATGGCAGGATTGAAGTAAGAGCCAAACTTCCCGGGGGGAAAGGGACCTGGCCTGCAATCTGGATGCTGGGAGACAATATTTCAGAGGTCAACTGGCCACGATGTGGTGAGATAGATATTATGGAATATTTAGCCCGCAATAGCGATCAGATTTACGGCACCTGTCATTACGGGGATAAGGATGGGAAGCACAGATCGGATGGAAAACACATCAGTGTAGATCCAAAACCTACAAAAGATTTTCATATCTATGCGATCAACTGGTATCCTGATAAGATCGATTTTTTCTACGATAACCGGAAGTATTTTACTTTCCGTACAGATCAGGCAAATGTGGGAAATAATAATGCATTTCATAAACCATTTTATTTATTGATGAATCTGGCACTTGGAGGCTGGGGCGGAGAAATTGACAATTCGGTTATGCCTCAGGAATACTTTATTGATTATGTAAGAATTTATCGGTTGGAAGAATAGATCAATATCAGTTATTTACCCCTTCTAATGTTATATTTGTTACTTAATACTCAGGTGTTTAATCTGTTTTTTCACTTTTAATACCAATAAAAAAACCTTTTTATCTTTTAATGATTTCGTCCTTAGTGAGTTAGGTACTTATCATATTCTTTTTATTTGCAGTTTATCTAAGTTGCATAGCCCTTTATCTTATTACATAGGTCATTAGTCTTAAAAATATCTTAAAAACAAATCTTTCACATATCTTTAATACTTATTAATTCAAAAAACTTAAGTATGAAACAAAATTCATTAAGATTGTTGTTTTTAATCGGTATGTTAGGATTTCAATCCCTAATTGCTCAAACAACAGTCACGGGGACAATTACTGATGCCGCAGATGGTCAACCCTTGCCAGGCGTTAGTGTTTTAGTTAAGGGAACTACACATGGAGTTTCATCTGATTTTGATGGAAATTACACGATCAATCTATCCGATCCGGATGCAGTTTTGGTTTTTTCTTTTATTGGTTATTCTGATAAAGAGGTACCGGTTAATGGCAGAAGTGTTATTAATGTTACTCTTGAACAACAAGCTGAAGCCTTAGATGAGGTTGTTGTTACAGCCTTGGGAATAAAGAAAGAAGCAAAAGCTTTGGGGTATGCAGTATCTAATGTAGGATCTAAAAGAATCCTAGCTAGTGGTTCACCTGTAAATCCGTTACAATCATTATATGGAGCTGCTTCTGGTGTGACTATTGCTTCCACAGCGACGGGTCCTTCTGGAGGTATGAAAATCAATATTCGTAATGCTGTTTCTTTTGATCAAAGTTCAACTACAAGGCCATTGATTGTTGTTGATGGTATACCAATTTTTGATGAAAATT
>QNYL01000034.1 GCA_003973375.1 Flavobacteriia bacterium | reverse complement strand
TATTCCTGTCTGTCTGGAATCTGAGAAAAATGAAGATCTGCTTCTTCTTAAAGATTTAGCCGGATCGATCAGCGATAAGGTATTTGAACTTAATTCACAACAAAGAGAAAAATTACATATAGCCGCAGTTTTTGCCAATAATTTTTCAAATCATATGTTTAAGATCGCTTATGATCTCTGCGAAAGCAATCAAATTAATTTTGAAATCCTCAAACCGCTTATCCTGGAAACAGCAGAGAAAATTATAAAAATCACACCGGAAAAGGCCCAGACCGGACCTGCAAAAAGAGAGGACATAAAAACAATTCAAAAACATTTATCGCAATTGGAAGGTATTCAAAAGGAAATTTATACTTTAGTAACAAAATCTATAACCGAAACTTATTCTTATGGAAAAGAGCTATAAAGAGATCATGCATCAGATTACTACTTTTATTTTTGATGTAGACGGCGTACTTACAGATGGAACTGTAACTATTTTCCCAAACGGTGAACTGATCAGAACCATGAATACCAAAGACGGATTTGCTCTTAAAACTGCTGTGGACAAAGGATATCATGTTTGTATTATTTCCGGTGGAACCAATGATGCGGTTAAAATGCGTTTAAAAGGGCTGGGAATTACTGAAATTTATCTGGGGGCACACAATAAGACCGATTATATGAAAGAATTTCTTAAGAATTACAATATTGATGCAGAAAATGTACTGTATATGGGTGATGATTTACCCGATCTGCCCGTAATGGAAATCGCAGGCTTACCTGCCTGTCCGAAAGATGCAGTACAGGAAGTACAAAATATTTCAAAATACATCTCACAGAAAAAAGGCGGAAAAGGTTGTGTAAGAGATGTGATAGAACAAGTATTAAAAGTTCAGGATAAATGGCTTACAAGTTTTGATGCCAAATATTTTTAAAGATGCGCTTTAAATTTCCATTCATACAAAGAATAGTGTCATTTTTCGATAATCTGAAAATTCCAGGAATGGAAGGAATGACGGTGTATGATTTCCTGAAATTATATTTTAACGGTATTATCAAGGGAATGCTAACTGCAAGAGCCGGTAGTATTGCCTTTAGTTTCTTTATTGCTCTTTTTCCATTTGCTCTTTTCCTGTTGACCCTTATCCCCTATGTTCCCATAGATGGTTTTCAGGAGGATCTTTTAAATTTTATCTATAAGTCTATGCCCTCCAAAGTAGTATCCGATGCTGTAAATGAAGTACTTATGGATATATCTCTAAATAAATACGGGGAGTTGCTCTCTTTTGGTTTTATACTGTCTATGTTTTTGATGACCAATGGAGTAAATGCTATTTTAAGCGGATTTGAATACACATATCATCAGATCGAGACCCGAACCGTGATCAGGCAGTATATTGTGGCTTTTTTCATTTCATTACTTCTGGCCGTTTTGTTACTGGTTACCGTGAGTACCATTATATTTCTTGAGTTCCTGATAAAAAGTCTTGAACAACAGGGAATGGTGGGTAATACAGCCTTCTGGATCAATACGGCACAGATCGTTGTATTTATTTTTATGATCTTTACAGGGACTTCCATGCTCTACCATTTCGGCACAAAAGAAGGGAGAAATCTGTCATTTTTTTCCGCAGGAACCATATTGACCACGGTTCTGGTAGTTCTCAATTCAAAACTTTTCAGCATTTATATTGAAAGATTTGCCCAGTATAATAAATTATACGGATCCATTGGTACCGTACTGGCCATTATGATCTTTATTTGGATTAATTCAATTATTTTACTACTTGGTTTTGAATTAAATACGAGTATCACTAAATTGCATAACCAAAATGAACTAAATAAAAAACAATTAGAATCTAATTAAATTTAAACATTATGAAAAAATTATTTATCCTCGGATTATTTCTTTTTATTTCCAACGCCTATGCACAATCGGTTACCGGGAAATGGTACACTATGGAAGATGGGAAAAAGAAATCTATTGTAGAAGTATATAAACAAGACGGTAAGATCTATGCCAAGATCCTTGAACTGGTAAGGCCCGAAGACAAGGGTAAACTGTGTGATAAATGTGAAGGAAAGCAGCATAACAAACCTATTGAAGGTATGGTAATTCTCGACGGATTAACAAAAGACGGTGATGAGTGGAATGACGGAAAGATCCTCGATCCAAAATCAGGAAATATATACAAATGCTATATCGAACTCGAAGAACCTGATAAATTAAAAGTAAGAGGTTATATGGGATTCTCTCTACTGGGAAGAACAGAATACTGGCACAGAGTTAAATAAACAACTAAAAATAAATAAATGAGAAAATTAGTATTATTATTACTGGTAACAGTATTAGGCTTTACTTCGTGTAAAAAAGAAAAAACAAAAGCTTCAGAATTAAAATTAGGTGATTTCACCTTGTCTACCGACCATTTTACCGCCGGAGAACCGGTTGATATTAAGTATAACGGTACAGGTAAAGAGGTGGAAACCTTATTTTATTATATGACAAATGGTATGATCTACCCGGCCGACATCAATTTATCAAAAGATCAAAAGGCTACTTTTAAAATACCTGATTCGGCCCAAGCCATTGCTTTTAATTTCAGTATTGACGGTAAGGCTGACAACAATGCGAAAAAGGGTTATCTTTTTCCTGTATACAACAAAGATGGAGTAATTATTCCGGGGAGCAAAGCTGCACTGGCCTATTATACTTTACGCTATGGCGAAAGAAATGGAATTGCAGTAAATAAGGAACTTTTAATAAAAGAGATTGAAGAGGATCTGAACCAAAATCCCGAACTAAAGGATACCTGGAATGATGCTTATATATCTTCTTTATATCGCGTTGATAAAAAGAAAGGGAAAACATTGATCAAAGAATCCTTAAACAAACTTTCAAAGAAAGATCCATTAACGGAAAAAGATTATTCGTTTGTTGTCCAAAATTT
>QNYL01000200.1 GCA_003973375.1 Flavobacteriia bacterium | reverse complement strand
TTCTGTTCAGTGCGGGATCACCTTTACAGATGAATGAACCTCCTGTATGGTCAATGATCCCTCCAAAGGACAATGTCCCCACGTAATTGATCCATTTTACAGGAGTCTTCGGATTTGTAATTACATATTCTTTCTTTTCGTCGTCAAAATAACCGTATTTCATTATATAAAAAATTTAAACTATTTATACTTTACCTCTTCTTTCTTCTAATTCTGCTCTGATCTCTGCAGCTTTTTTAGCCGTGATCGGGAATGTTCTTAACAACAAAAATGCAATGGTCAAAGCCACCAACGGAATCACTAAAAACCCTATACGCATATTGGTATAAACCTCTTCCGGCTGCACACTTCCTAATTCCGCATCAAAACCGGTCAGTTCAAGTAAGGGCCCCGATACGAGAAAACCAACCATAAAGCTCAGTTTAAGTACCCAGGAATAGATTGATGAAAAACTTCCTTCCCTCCGTTCTCCCGTTTTAAATTCGTCATAATCCACAACATCTACCTGCATAGAGGGTAACATCAGCCATAATCCGGCATAACCGGCTCCTATAAATACAGTATTCAACAGCATCAGCCATGGGTTTGAAGGTGTAAATGTCCACCAGGTTGTCGCATAAGAAATAATGGCCAGACCAATAGCGATCATCAGCACTTTCTTTTTTCCTATCTTTTCGGATAACTTTCTGAAAACAGGGATAAACATCAAACTAAAAATGGTATAGACCACCGTTCCGTAACCGGCAAATTTGGCTCCCATATCCCAGTCGCCCCCAAGTACATAATACGTTCCCACATAACGACCATAACCATCAAAAATAGCCTGCCCCATCAGAAAGAATACGGTTAGCAGACTTAAAATTATAAAAGGTTTATTACTGAAAGTTTCTCCCAATCCTTCAAAAAATGCAATCTTTTTCTGATTTTGCACCACATCACTTTCATAATATCTTTCTTTTAGGAAGATTGCGGGTAAGATCCCGAGCACGATGATCAGACCACCGATGATCAGACTAATATAGCGCATTCCGTTTACCGGACTCGCTACTTCCTTACCATCAACAACAATCCAGAAAATGGGCAGCATCGATAACCACCAAATCCAGCCATTCACAAAACCGGCAACAGTCTGGAAATAACTGCGGACCTCAGCCACACGGGTACGCTCATTATAGTCGGGAGTCATTTCCATCAATAAACTCTGATAAGGAACTCCCCAGATCGTAAAGAAGGTATAAAAAAGAATACCAAAACCAATTACCCACATCATAATACCAAAATGCGACAGATCGGTAGGGAACCACCAGATTAGCGGATAAAGTAAGCCTGCCATAATCGCACCCACAAAAATATACGGGCGGCGACGCCCCCATTTGGTACGGGTATTGTCAGAGATCCATCCCATAATCGGATCGAGAACCCCATCCCATAAACGTAGTGACATCAAGATGATAGCCACATAGGTTGGCGGTAATTTCAATTCCATATTGAATACCTGGTAAGCAATACTTACCAATACCCAGATCCCTAAAACATCAACCGGACCGGCTGCTGCATAAGCCAGTTTACTCTTAAAAGGGACTTTATCTTCCGGGGCAATAAGTGGTTTATTCTTTTCTAAATCTGACATATATCTATAATTTTAATATGATTTGGTTTTTATTGAACTGTATTTAATCTCTTGTATATCAACACTTTATAATCTTTAATATTTTATCTCATGATCTTATGATCTAATTTTACAGGAGAGGTACCTTTAAAAGGAATAACTCCCGTTATGGCATCAACAACTGCTTTTTGTGAATATTCATCTAAGCTGTAGGCATTGATCCTGATAGAAGCATTATCAAAATAAAAATTCACATAATAGGGATTGCTGTAGGAAACAGCAATGATCTTTTCAGGAGGAAGCATACCCATCGTCCACAAGCCCAAAGCCTCCTTATCTTTTAACATTGAAGAACCCAAAGGTTTAAAATACCGGTTCTCGAAAGCCACGATCACCTTATCAAACCGGTCAAAATAAGAGATCTTATCCTGCCAGTTAAAATAAATCGGATTGTGAATCAGCGTATCCACCTCAAAACCTTTTTCTCTCAATAATTTTTGAGTATAGGCCAGTTCTTTAGTACGGTCGATATAACTCAGGTTAACTATGGCAATCTTTTTGATCTTTTTGGAGTTTAGGGGAATCTCTTTTTGCTGATCAGCAAGCAAGGTTACAGCATTGTTAGCTACTTCCCGGGCAGTTTTCTTTATTTCATCTTCTTCTTCTTTTGATAAATGACGGAAAATGTCCTTTTTCTTATGCAGAAGTCCGTATTTTTCACGTACTCCCCAGATTCTCTTTACTGCATCATCGAGTCGTGACATTGGGATCTCCCCCCGTTTGATCCGTACCTCTACTGAATCCATATAGGCTAGATCAGGCCAGAGCACGAGATCAACTCCTGCTTTAAAGGATTCGATAGCACTTTCAAATTTGTTCTTATAATAACCGGCCACACCACCCATATTCAGGGCATCTGAAACGATCACTCCGTTGAATTTCATTTTACCTTTTAACAGATCCATCATCAACTCTTTAGACAAGGTCGCCGGAGGATAAACTCCTTTTAATTTTGCTTTCTGATAAGCAGGAAAACGAATATGGCCAACCATAATGGCAGCTACCCCGTTATTGATCAGTTTTTGATACAAAGTGCCGAAACTTCTGTTCCATTCACTCATCGACAAATTGTTGGCCGACGTAATAAAATGCTGGTTCTTCATGGTAGCTCCATCTCCGGGGAAATGTTTTACCGTAGCAACCACACTTGCTTTTTTCATTCCTTCGATCTGTGCCTTTAACAAAGGATAAGCCCGGTCTGCGTCATCAGAAACCGCTCTTTCAACCACCAGATTTTGTAAGGGATTCATATTCAGGTCGGCTACAGGATGCA
>QNYL01000192.1 GCA_003973375.1 Flavobacteriia bacterium | reverse complement strand
ATAATACAACAGGTACCACATTAGATACATCGCGTATTCGCAATGATCTGGAGATAAACAGTGGCGGTGAGATTAAACAAACAGGCTCGGCCTCAATATTCTATGCAATACATAACGGAATAACAATTACAAAAGACAATGCGCCGAGGTTTGTTACCGGTAATCTGAATGTGACCTACCTGAAACCGACTCCCTTAGGCAAAGAGTTGGAAATTACCGGTAAGCTTAAAGAGGTCTCAAGGAAAAAGATAATAACTTCCATTGAAATCAATGTAGATGGAGTTTGTACCGTAAAAGGTGAAGTTACTGCAATTTTATTACCTGAGAATTTCGGGAAAGCAAAATAAGTTCAGCTTTTTTCTTATTGAACAGGGGCAGATTGTTTATACAATTTTGCTATAAAGTTTTATTTTAATATTTTCGGAAAATTATACATTTATTTTTTTAACTCAACACATTAAGTCAATGAATAAGATTTGCTTTTTATTTTTCATTTTTCTTTTTACAGGATTTTCAGTATCAGCTCAGAAGAATGCACAGGAGATCATCAAACAGCGTATGGCTTCAGGTGAAAAGACGAAAAAATTTGTAGCTGACGGAAAGGTTCTCTTTTCTAAAACAGAAATGCCCAGGATCTATGCTGATGCAGATTATAACCTGATCTGGAAAGATAAAAAGAACAGGAATGATCTGATCAAGAATTTAAAAGAATCGTTTGATGAAGGCCTCCTGCCTGAGGATTACCACCTTAAAAGAATAGAAGAACTGTTAAATAATTCCTCTTATTCAAAATTAAAACCCCAGGTTGCTGCTGATGTAGATATGCTTATGACAGATGCTTTATTGTTATATGCATCGCATTTGGTTTCCGGAAAAGTAGAGCAATCTCAATTGCATTCTGAATGGGATGTTGAAAGAAACAGCAGGCCGGAAAAAATAGACAGTCTGGTAAGCGTTACCCTGAAAGATCACAATTTGAATGCTGCTTTTCAGTCTTTAAAACCACAGCATTATTATTATATGTTGTTAAGAATTAAGCTGAAGGAATACAGGGATATAGAAAAGAATGGAGGCTGGAAAAAGATTCCTGAAGGAGAAACGCTCAAAAAAGGAATGAAAGATGGTCGAATTCTTGCTGTGAGAGATTATTTAAAAATCATTAAGGATCTTCCTGATGTGCAGGTTGAAAATGATTCTCTTTTTGATGAGGATCTGGAAAAAGCCGTTAAGAAATTTCAGGACCGGCATAATCTTACAACAGACGGAGTGATTGGAACAGGTACTTTAAAACAAATGAATATCCCTGTTGAGGACAGGATCGATCAGATTAGGATCAATCTGGAAAGGGCTCGCTGGGTAATGCATCATCCTGAAGATAATTTTCTTATTGTAAATATTGCAGGGTTTTATGTAAAGCATTTTAGAAATAAAGAAGCGATCTTTACTTCAAAGGTAATTGTTGGAAAATATAACAAAAGTACGCCCATCTTTAAAGATACCATGGAGTACATCGTTTTGAATCCTACCTGGACCCTGCCTTATTCTATAGCAACGCATGAAACCCTTCCCAGGCTAAAAAAAGATCCGGGATATCTTGCCGCTAAGCATATGGTGATCATGAACAGGAGTGGTAAGATTTTAAATCCTTATAAAATTGATTTTCATAAATATTCAACTTCTAATTTTCCTTTTATTGTCCGTCAGGAAGCGGGTCCGTGGAATGCATTGGGTCAGGTAAAATTTATATTTCCTAACAAGAATTCTATTTATCTTCACGATACTCCTTCGAGAAGTCTTTTTAACAGAGAAGACAGGGCCTTCAGCCACGGCTGTATCCGGACAGAAGATAAATGGGGATTACTGATGAACCTGATGGATGATCCGAAAGTATGGAATATGGATAAGATCAATGAGATCCTCGCAACAGGAAAAACTACAACTATTAATCTGCCACACCCTATACCGATCTATTTGCTTTATTTTACGGCAGGGATTGATACCAATAGTAACATCTATTTTATAAAAGATGTATATAAAAGAGATCCGGATGTGTTGAAAGCACTGAATACTCCAGTTAAGTTCAGATCAGCAAGATAAATTCAGTTATAATACCAGGATATGATCACATTAATAAAAGAACAAGAATCCGAAAAAGAATAATCTTTTATTTGTAATACTTGGGAAATTCTGTAAATAAGGTTTTTCCATTCTTGATATCTTTCCAGTGATTTGTCTTAAATTCAATGGCTACAACACCTGAAGTAGGTACGTGATCAACCGGTTTATCACCAAACTTGTTTACAAAATCGCTAATGCCGTGATCATGACTGAAAATAATTGCGGAATTAAATCCGTTATCAAGCGTTTTTACGGTCTTGATCAGGTAACCATCACTAAAGCTGTACAGGGATTTACTGATTTTAAGATTGGCCAAAGGATAATTAAACGTATAACTAAAGATCATAGCGGTATGCAGGGCTCTGTTGGCACAACTTGAAATAAAAACCGATGGGGTTTCTATTTTTCTTTGCAAAACTTTTGATATCAGGTAAGCATCCTCAATACCTCTTTTCTTTAATGGGCGGTCAATATCATTAATGCCGTCGTATTCCCACGAAGATTTGGCATGACGAACTATATAAAGGATCTTCATATAAGATGATTTGATGAATCAAATATATAAAAAAAGATAAGACCTTTTGCAACGGTCTTATTACATTATTTACATATTAAAACATTCGTAAACAAGAAGAGAAAAATGTTATTAAAGGTGGTCAAAATAAATCAGGGCTGTAACCGGTCAAGTTTCCAGTTGTAATCTTCCTGTAGGGTGTATCTGATCCTGTCGTGCATACGGTTTGGACGTCCCTGCCAAAATTCCATAGAGACAGGTTTTACAATATAACCTCCCCAGTATTCCGGTCTTGGAATCTCTTTACCTTTAAATTTT
>QNYL01000251.1 GCA_003973375.1 Flavobacteriia bacterium | reverse complement strand
GGCTGAAATGCCATATTTTGGTTCCTTTTCCAATTGTGCAGTTATCGTCAATAACTGCAGTTTCATGCGCAAAATATTCTTTATTTTCCATTTACAAAATTTAGTTTTATACTTTTACAGGATGCCATGTGGTTTTAGCTTCCAGTGTTTTTTCTATAAAATAAGGCGATTCGTTGTTACTGTTGCTCCAACTTTGTTTTTTATAGATAATTGTTCTTTTTACATTGTTAGAGGCGAGTTCCTGAATCGATTTAATCTCATTTTGATCATCTCCACAATAGATCATAGCATTAACATCCATATGGGAGGCCATATGCGAGATCAGTTCCTCTCTTTTTCCCGTAAGGATATTTACTACGCCACCAGGAACATCAGAGGAATTCAGAACTTCTGAAAATGAAATTGCCGATAAAGCCTTTTCTTCACTGGCCAGGATCACGATAGTATTGCCTCCCACGATCACAGGTGCAATTACCGAAACAAGTCCCAACAGCCCTTGTTGTTCACCAGCAACAGCCGAAACAACACCTGTAGGTTCCATTGTCGTAAAATTAAAATGAGCACTGCTTACCGGATTAATCGTGCTGAAGAATTGCTGATATTTGTCTGACCAGCCTGTATAATAAACCAGCCGGTCAATAGAAAGATTTACTTCGGCTTCGGCTTCTTTTTTAGTACTACCCTGCAAAATAAGTTCTTCAATAAACTGATCTCTTCTCCCTTCCAGCATTTCGGCAATTCTGTATAAGATCTGACCTTTATTTAAAGCCGAAACTCCCGCCCAGGAACCCTGAGCTTTTCTTGCCACAACAACAGCATTTCTGAAATCTTTTCGCGAAGCAAGACACATATTGGCAATTAATCTTCCTTTTTTGTTATAAACCGGATAATACCTGCCTGATTCAGTTCTTGGAAATTTACCTCCTATATATAATTTGTATGTTTTGTTGATATTCAATCTTGACATTTTTACTGATTAAAAAAATTAAAGAATCTATACATTCATTATTCAAATTTCACGTAGGGTTTTAAACCGTGTAAACCGCCTTCTCTTCCAAATCCGCTTTCCTTGTATCCGCCAAAGGGCGAAGTAGCATCAAATTTATTAAAAGTGTTTGCCCAGATCACGCCTGCTTTTAATTTTTGGGTTAAATAAAAGATCTTGGCTCCTTTCTGTGTCCAAACACCTGCTGCGAGACCGTAAGGAGTATTGTTTGCTTTTTCAATGACCTCTTCGATGGTTCTGAATGTTTGAATGGCCAACACGGGACCAAAAATCTCTTCCTGAACAATTTTATGTGATTGGGAAAGATTTAAAAACAGGGTAGGGGCACACCAGTTTCCTTTTTCAGGAAGTTTACAATCGGTCTGGTAGATCTCACCTCCTTCATTGATTCCTATTTTAATATAATTCTCAATGGTCTTTAATTGTCGTTTAGAATTGATAGCACCGATATCTGTATTTTTGTCGAGAGGATCTCCTACGATCAGTGTTGACATCCGGTCTTTTAATTTTTGAATTACAGTATCTGCTACTGATTCCTGAATAAATAGTCGTGATCCTGCACAACAAACATGTCCCTGATTAAAGAAAATAGCATCAACCACACCATTTACGGCCTGATCTATTGCAGCATCTTCAAAAATGATATTGGCACTCTTACCTCCCAGTTCTAGGGTAATCTTTTTATTGGTTCCTGCCACAGCTTTCTGGATGTATTTTCCAATGGCTGTAGACCCTGTAAATGAAATTTTATCAATATCAGGATGATTTACGATCTCTGCTCCGGTTTTACCAGCTCCGGTAATAATATTTACCACACCTTTTGGGATACCGCTATCACGGATGATCTCAGCCAGTTTTAAAGCTGTAAGCGGAGTAGTTTCAGCAGGTTTAAGAACAACTGTATTTCCAGTGGCTAATGCAGGGGCCAGTTTCCAGGCTGCCATAAGTAAAGGGAAATTCCACGGGATAATTTGTCCGGCTACTCCCAGTGGTTTTGCTTTTCTGTTAGGGAAGGCATATTCCAGCTTGTCTGCCCATCCGGCATAGTAAAAGAAATGATTTGCAGCAAGCGGAATATCAATATCTCTTGATTCTCTGATTGGTTTTCCACCGTCCATACTTTCTATCACAGCAAATTCTCTTGCACGCTCCTGTATCAGACGGGCTATCCGGTAAATATATTTACCTCTTTCTTTGGGTTCGAGTGCCGACCAGCTTTTAAAAGCATTTCTTGCGGCCTTTACCGCTTTATTTACATCTTCTGCCTCTGCCAAAGCCACTTCAGCAATAGTTTTATCATTAGCCGGATTAACAGTCTCAAAATATTTATTATTCTGAGGCTTGGTAAATTCTCCGTTGATAAAAAGATCGTATTTTTTCTTTAATTGTATATGCTCTGTACTTTCGGGAGCAGGTTCATAACTCCATGAAGTAGCAAAAGATTTTCTTTCTTTAGTCATAATTAATCTTTTGAGAAATAATTTGCAGATTGATAAAAACCGGTTTCTGATTTTACCAGTTGCATTAAAACATCATTGGCCAGACTGCTGGCACCAAAGCGAAAGTAATTATGATTCATCCATTTTTCACCCAGTACTTCATTGAGCATAACCAGATAATTCAGGGCAAGTTTGGAAGTTGAGATACCGCCGGCAGGCTTCATGCCGATCATTTTTCCGGTTTTAAAATAATGATCTTTTATGGTATCCAGCATCACGTAGGTAACAGGCATAGTGGCTGCCGGCTGAATCTTCCCTGTTGAGGTTTTGATAAAATCGGCTCCTGCCTGAATAGCGATCTCACTGGCTTTCCGTACATTATCCAAAGTTTCCAGTTCTCCTGTTTCCAGAATTACTTTTAGATGTGTTTTACCGCAGGTTTCTTTAACCGCTGCAATCTCATCATAAACATAGTTGTAGTCGCCACTTAAGAATTTTCCTCTTGAAATAACCATATCTACTTCAT
>QNYL01000100.1 GCA_003973375.1 Flavobacteriia bacterium | reverse complement strand
GTAACTGCTGACGATGATTCTTGTTTTATCTTTGTGCCACTTTGTGCTTCTTTGAGCAACTTTGTGCAATAGCTGTATCACAAAGAACCGCAAACCTGCCTGCCGTTTTCACTATTGCAGGCGGGGAAAACACTGAGTTTCGGAGAAAGTTTATCATAAGCTTCGAAAACTTAATACTGATTAATAACTTTTTCTCAATAAAGTAGAATTTTTCAATTATTTGTTTAAAATAGTTCTATTATATTTGTAAGCAATCAATATTTCTATCGTCTGTTATTTATCAAACACACCCAAACAGAAATATAAACCAAAAAACTAAATTTTAAAATTACAAACATTATGAAAAGATTTACATTGGCTTTCGCTTTTTTACTGACTCTTAGTT
The DNA here is from genome assembly GCA_003973375.1 of Flavobacteriia bacterium. Lineage (GTDB taxonomy): Bacteria > Bacteroidota > Bacteroidia > Flavobacteriales > Flavobacteriaceae > Namhaeicola. Next base: position 2,614 of record QNYL01000100.1, on the reverse strand, counting down.
TAGCCTTTACTTCCTGCAATGACGGCCAGAAGAAAGATGCTAAAAAAGTAGAAAAGGAGATTAAAAAGGAGATTAAAAAAGAAACCAAAAAGGTTGAAAAAGTTGTAAAAGAAGACGCTAAAAAAACTAAAGAAGCTGTAAGCAAAGAAGCTGATAAGGTTAAAACCGATCTTGCAATGAACGATTATCAGTGTCCGATGAAATGTGAAGGCGAAAAGGTTTATCACAAACCAGGTAAATGCCCTAAATGTAATATGGATCTGAAAAAGGTGAAAAAGAAATAAGCTTTCTTAAAAAGTTACCACCGGGGTTGTTGAAAAAACAACCCCTTTTTTTATCGAAAATGTTTCAATCTTCTGAATTGTTCGGTAAAAATTGTATTTTTAAGGAATCAATAAATTTTGATATGAGTACAGTTTCTTTTAAAATACAATTTCTCGGAGCCGCAGGAACCGTTACAGGATCTAAATACCTGTTAACGATCGGCGATAAAAAAATTATGGTTGATTGTGGTTTGTTTCAGGGAGAAAAAGCCTTACGATTGATGAACTGGGAAGCTCCAAAATTCCATCCCGGTGAAATAGATTTTGTTTTACTTACCCATGGTCATCTCGATCATACGGGTTACCTGCCAAGAATGGTAAAACTTGGATTTCACGGTAAGATCTATGGTACTTATCCAACACTCGATGTTGCCAAGATTATTTTAAAGGATACTGCGAAAATTCAGGAAAAAGAAGCCGAAAGGGCTAACCGGGAAAAATTCTCTAAACACCATCCGGCTTTGGCCTATTACAATCGTCATGATGTTAAGAATACAGTTCGTTTGTTCAAAGGAATGCCTCAAAATCAATGGATCACCATGTTTGAAGGTTTTAAGGTACGTTTTCAGTATAACGGACATATTTTGGGAGCTACGAATATTGAAATTGATCTGAATGGAAAAAGAATCGTTTTTTCCGGAGATGTAGGCAGACTCAACGACCTGTTACTCTACGATCCGATAAGACCTAAAAGAGCTGATATTTTATTGATGGAATCTACGTACGGAGGAAGATTACATCCTGATGAAGAAGATATGATTCCTGAAATTGAAGATATTGCAAATCAAACTTTCAGACGAAACGGTATACTTTTCGTTCCCAGTTTTTCTGTTGAAAGAGCCCAGCTCATGATGTATATCTTCTGGCAGTTAAAAAAAGAGAAACGAATTCCGGATGTTCCCATGATCCTAGACAGCCCTGAAGGATCTGACATTCTTAAACTTTTTAAAAACACGAGGGACTGGCACAAGCTGGAAAAACGGGAATGTAAAGAAATGTGTGCTAATTTCAGAATTGTAAAAAGTTTCGGGGAAACCATGAGCCTGCGCGATGACAACCGACCTAAGATTGTTATTGCAGGAAGCGGAATGCTTACCGGAGGAAGAATACTGAATTATCTTGAAAAACAAGCCGGAAATCCTAATAATACCCTGCTTTTTGTAGGCTATCAGGCTCCCGGAACCCGCGGAAGACGCTTGTTGGAAGGCGAAAAACAATTAAAAGTTTACGGAAAAACCGTAGCGTTTAAGATGCAGGTTAAAGAAGTTGAAGGACTTTCAGCCCATGCTGATAATGCAGAACTGATGCACTGGATGAAAAAGATCAGACAAAAACCAAAAATGGTCTATCTGGTTCACGGAGAAAGAGAAGCTGCCATAGCCCTTAAAAAAGAGATCGAAAAGAAATTCTCTTGGGATTGCCATATTCCCGAACTCTTTGATACAGAAGAAATAATACTTTAAACAGCATTATTTCTTAAACTCAAGACTCGCTTTTATAAAACTTACAAACAGCGGATGCGGATTTAAAACCGTGCTCTTGTATTCAGGGTGATATTGTACTCCCACAAACCACGGGTGGGTAGGGATCTCTACAATTTCAACCAGACCTGTTTCCGGATTTACACCTGTTGCCTTAAGTCCGGCCTCAGACAATTGCTTGTAATACTCGTTGTTGTATTCATATCGATGGCGATGTCTCTCGCTGATCAAATCCTTCTGGTAGGCCTGAAAAACTTTTGAATCTGTATCGAGTTTACAATCCCAGGCTCCTAAACGCATCGTGCCTCCTTTTTCGGTAACCTCTTTCTGTTCTTCCATAATGTCGATCACCGGGAAAGGGGTCTTCGGATTCATTTCGGTTGAATTGGCATCTTTCAGATTTAAAATATTTCTGGCGTATTCGATAACTGCCATTTGCATCCCCAGACATATTCCTAAAAAAGGAATATTATTTTCTCTGGCAAAACGAACCGTCTCAATCTTTCCCTCAATTCCGCGTTCTCCAAAACCGGGGGCTACGATAATTCCGTTGATACCTTTCAACTGCTCGGAAACATTATCTTTTGTAATTCCTTCGGAATGAATAGAATGTATATTTACCTTGATCTCATTTTGAGCTCCCGCATGTCCGATAGATTCCAGAATTGATTTATAGGCATCCTGAAGTTCTACATATTTACCAATCAACCCAATCTCAACTGAATTCTTTGGATTTTTATATTTATGCAGGAATTTATTCCATTTGGTCAGTGTTGGCTCTCGCTCTGCCTTTAATTTCAATTTTTTCAA
>QNYL01000167.1 GCA_003973375.1 Flavobacteriia bacterium | reverse complement strand
GTTAAACTATATCAATTCATGGGCCAGGGAACAACTGCTTTTACAGAAGGCAAAACTCAATATTGATACAAAAAAAGAGATTGATAAGATGGTTTCTGATTATAAAAAGGAACTACTTATTGATAAATACAAAGAAGCCCTTTTAAAACAAAATCTCGATACGGCTATTACCGCAGAAGACATTGACTATTATTACGAACAAAACAAGAAGATCTATAAGTTAAATGAAGAACTTCTTAAACTGAAATATATTTATTTCACTAAAGACATAAGCGATAAAAAAGAATTGATAAAGCTTTTTAAATCAGATAACTACGAAGATAAAAACCGTTTAGAACAAGAAAAGCTTAAATTTATCTCTTCCAACCTGAATGATTCAATATGGATCAGTTATAAGGATGTTCTGAAAAAACTCCCTTTCCTCAGCGAGGAAAAAAAGTTAAAAAAAATAAAATTTTTACAAAAAGAAGATTCAATAGGAGTATATTTGGTCGCTGTAAAAGATATGCTTTACAGAAACGATATTGCACCAAAATCTTATGTAGAACCTGTTATTAAACAGATGATCTTACACAAAAGAAAATTACAATTAATTAAAGAAATTGAAAAAACGCTGTTAGAAGATGCAACAAAAAATAAAGAATTTGAAACTTTCCAAAAAAATTAAAACCCTCCTGATCATTTTGTGGCTGGGACTTGGATTTACAGGTTATTCACAAAAATTAAAACTTGACGGTGTAGCCACTGTGGTAGGTAAAAATGTAGTGCTCGATTCTGAAATCGAGGCTTTTAAACAAGAATACCTCCAGTTGAGTGAAGGAAAAGGAAAAGCTGACGACTGTGAGATGCTGGAAAAAATTATGCGAAGAAAATTACTGGCTCACCATGCTGTAATCGACAGTATCATGGTTTCTGAAGCCGAAATAAGCGGTAATGTTCAACAAAAGATTCAGTATTTTATGGGACAGCTTGGAGGGTCACAAAAGAAACTACTTGAGTTTTATGGCTTTGATTCTATGAAAGAACTTCAGGAAGAGCTGCACAACATCGAAAAAGAATCTCTGGAGATCAAGAAAATGGAGCAAAAGATCACTGCTGATGTAGATATTACTCCTGAAGAGGTAAAACGTTATTTTAACAGCCTGAAAGAGAAAAACAATTTACCTGAAATTGGAGCTGAGATCGAACTGGCCCAACTTGTGATCAACATAAATCCTTCTAAAGAAGAAGAAGAAAGAGTGATCAAACGACTGAATGAGATCCGCCAGCAGGTATTGAATGGAGAAAGTTTTAAAATGAAAGCCATTCTCTATTCTGATGATCCCGTAGTAAGTGAAAATGGCGGTCTTTATACAATTACCCGTGAAAGCGGATTTGTAAGAGAATTTAAAGAAGCTGCTTTTTCCTTAGCAGAAGGAGAAGTATCAGAACCCTTTAAATCTGATTTTGGTTATCATATCCTTACCGTTGAAAAGATCAGAGGAAAAGAAAGGGATGCCAGACATATTTTATTACAACCAAAGATTGATGAAGAAACATTAAATAAAGTAAGAGACTCCCTTGAAAAAATAAGAATAAAAATATTAAAACATGAAATCTCTTTTGAAGATGCTGTGTTGAAATATTCAAACGATAAAAAGACGCGTCTTAACAAAGGGATGATCCTCAATCCCCAAACAAGTGATACTCATTTCGAACTGACAAGAATGGATCCGGAACTTTACCGTAAGGTAAGTAATCTGAAACCTGGTGAATTTACCGATGTTTTTTATGAGGAAACCCGTGATGGTAAAAAAATGTATAAATTCCTTGTTCTGAAGAGCAAAACAGAACCACATACTGCCGATTTGAATAAAGATTACATCAAGATTAAAGATCTGGCTTTGATGAAGAAGAAAGAGGAAACCATTGAAAAATGGATCGATGAAAAGATAAAAGACACTTACATCAAAATAAACGATAAATACAAGCATTGTAAGTTTAAAAGCAACTGGCTAAAAAAATAGAATCTATGTCGGATGTTGAAGCTATAAAAAAACTGATTCAAAATCATCAGCTTTTAAAACAGGAGATCGGAAAAGTCATTATCGGTCAGCATGAGGCTGTTGATCATGTGCTTTTATCGGTACTTTGTGGCGGACATTCACTGTTGATAGGAGTTCCCGGATTGGCTAAAACACTTTTGGTTCATACGGTTGCACAAAGCTTAGGTCTCAATTTTAAGCGTATTCAGTTTACTCCCGATCTGATGCCTTCTGATATTCTTGGAAGCGAGATACTGGATGAGAACAGACATTTTAAATTTATCAAAGGCCCCATTTTTTCTAATATCATACTGGCTGATGAGATCAATCGTACACCACCAAAAACGCAAGCGGCTCTTTTAGAGGCTATGCAGGAGAAATCGGTAACTATTGCAGGGCATCATTATAAATTAGAGGCTCCTTTCTTTGTCCTAGCTACACAAAACCCGATTGAACAGGAAGGTACTTATCCCCTTCCGGAGGCTCAGTTAGACCGTTTTATGTTCTCAATTTATCTCGATTATCCAAGTTTTGAGGAAGAGGTAATTGTAGCCAGGAACACCACCAATGATTCCGATATAAAGCTCAAAAATATTTTTAGTGCAGAGGAAATTCTCAACTATCAGCATCTGATCCGCAGAATACCTATTGCAGATAATGTGATTGAATACGCAGTAAATCTGGTATCTAAAACCCGGCCCGACTCGGAAAAAGCCACAGATATGGTTAAAAATTATATCGACTGGGGAGCTGGTCCGAGAGCCTCTCAAAATTTGGTGCTTGCTGCCAAAGCTCACGGTGCTTTAAAGGGAAAATACTCTCCTGACATTGAAGATATTCAGGCTGTAGCCCTCGGAATACTTCGTCACAGAATTGTAAAAAATTATAAAGCTGAAGCTGAAGGAATCAGTGATAAGGATATAATCAATTCACTTTTATAAAGAATCTCATTTTTATATGGCATATTTTGAATGCTTTAATGTTTCCCATATT
>QNYL01000206.1 GCA_003973375.1 Flavobacteriia bacterium | reverse complement strand
ACAAACCTGGAGATCTGGCAGGACTTCTTACCAATCTCGGCAGCAGGGATGTGCTTTTTATTGACGAGATCCACCGGCTGAGCCCTGTTATTGAAGAGTATCTTTATTCTGCCATGGAGGATTTCAGGATCGATATCATGATCGAATCTGGACCTAATGCCCGCTCTATTCAGATCAATCTGGAACCTTTTACCTTAATTGGTGCAACTACCCGGTCAGGTTTGCTTACGGCACCTATGCGGGCGCGTTTTGGAATCAGCAGCCGCCTGAACTACTACAGCACAGAGCTTTTAACCACCATCATACAAAGAAGTGCAAAAATCCTGCAGGTACCTATCTCAATGGAGGCTGCCATTGAAATAGCCGGGAGAAGTCGTGGCACACCGCGAATTGCCAATGCGCTTTTACGAAGAGTAAGAGATTTTGCCCAGATCAAGGGAAATGGCACCATAGAGATTAAAATTGCAAAATACGCCCTTAACGCTTTGCTGGTGGACACACACGGACTGGATGAAATGGATAATAAGATCCTTTCAACCATTATAGATAAATTTAAAGGCGGACCCGTAGGCATCAACACTCTGGCAACAGCTGTGGGAGAAAACTCTGAAACTATTGAAGAGGTATATGAGCCCTTTTTGATACAGGAAGGTTTTATTATGAGAACCCCACGAGGTAGAGAAGTAACCGAGCTTGCTTACAAACATCTGGGAAAGATCAAAGGCAGTACCCAGGGAAACCTTTTTTAAAAAGACATTCGTAAATATTTTGTATAGATTTACACCACACCTATATTATATAATCTTTAAAATATTTTTATGGGATTTTTCTCAAAAGATAAACCTGCTGAACAGGTATTTGTAAAAGGAAAAAAACTTAAATGCAGTATTTGCGGACACGATTATTTCAAACATCGGGAGGCGCAACTTAACACTAAACTTGCAACTACTTTTAAATTAGACTGGACTGACAAATCGGCCCATTGTTATATTTGTGATCACTGCTCAAATATTCAGTGGTTCTTAGAAAAACTTTAAAGATCTGAAACTTCAGCAAAACAATACAAGACTCATTAAAGAGGAGGCACTCCGCCTCGGATTTTCCTCTGTTGGGATTTCTAAAGCCGAATTTCTGGAAAAAGAAGCCCCGGGATTTGAAAAATGGTTGCAAAACGGATTTCACGGGAAGATGAAATATATGGAGAATCATTTTGATAAAAGACTGGATCCGACAAAATTAGTACCCGGAGCCAGATCTGTTATTTCCCTGCAATACAATTATTTTCCTGAAAAAACTCAGATTCCCGACACCTATTTAATTTCCAAATATGCTTATGGCGAAGATTACCACCATGTGATCAAGGATAAATTATATAGCCTTTTAAATTTTATTCAGGAAGAGATAGGAGCAGTTGATGCAAGAGTTTTTACTGATTCTGCCCCTGTTCTGGAAAGAATCTGGGCCAAGAGAGGCGGACTGGGATGGATCGGCAAGAACAACCTCCTCATTACCAAACAAAAAGGATCTTTTTATTTTCTGGCGGAGATCATACTTGATCTAGAACTGGAATACGATCAAGAATTAACTACCGACCACTGCGGAAAATGCAGCAAATGTATTGATGCCTGCCCAACAGAAGCGATCCTGCCCGACCGAATCATCGATGGAAGCAAATGTATCTCCTATTTTACCATTGAGCTAAAAGATGAGATCCCAAAAGAAATGAAAGGAAAATTCAACCATCGCATCTTTGGTTGCGATATCTGTCAGGATGTTTGTCCGTGGAACAGATTCTCACTTCCTCATACCGAACCCAAGTTTGAACCCCATCCCGATCTGCTTCAGATGACTAAAAAAGACTGGGAAGAGATTACTGATGAAATCTTTAAAAGGATCTTTAAAAAATCTGCTGTAAAAAGGGTTAAGCTACATGGGTTACAAAGGAATGTTCTATTTGTAAAAGATGAATTTTGTTAGCTTTTTGTATGTTGTAAATAGTTAATTTTGCTCAGAATTTTGAATTAAAAAAATATGGCTTCAAAAATTAGCAAAAAAGATGCATTGAATTATCATGAGTTTCCAACTCCTGGTAAAATTCAGGTAGTACCAACAACAAAATATACTACTCAGCGCGATCTGGGTTTGGCATATACTCCGGGAGTAGCCGAACCCTGTTTAGAAATTGAAAAAAATCCTAAAGATGCTTACAGATATACGGCAAAGAGCAATCTTGTTGCAGTAATATCTAACGGAACTGCAGTATTGGGATTAGGAGATATAGGCCCTTTGGCTTCAAAACCCGTTATGGAAGGGAAAGGCTTATTGTTTAAGATCTTTGCTGATATTGATGTGTTTGACATAGAAGTTGACACCAAAGATGTTGATAAATTTATCGAAACAGTTAAAGCTATTTCTCCAACTTTTGGCGGAATCAACCTGGAAGATATCAAAGCTCCTGAGGCCTTTGAAATTGAAAGACGACTTAAAGAAGAATTGAACATTCCTGTAATGCACGATGACCAGCACGGAACTGCAATCATCTCTACGGCAGCCCTTAAGAACGCTTTAGAGCTGGTTAAGAAAAAACCCGAAAAAGTCAAACTTGTAGTAAGCGGAGCAGGAGCTGCAGCAGTATCCTGTACCCGACTGTACAAAAAAATTGGCGTTAAGGATGAAAATATTGTTATGTGCGACAGTAAAGGTGTGATCCGTAAAGACCGGGAAAATCTTTCATCTCAAAAAGCTGAATTTGCAACCGACAGGGATGTCCATACTCTGGAAGAAGCCATGAAAGGTGCCGATGTTTTTATCGGTTTATCCAAAGGAAATATTGTAAGTCCGGAAATGCTTTTGTCTATGGCTAAAAACCCTATCGTTTTTGCTATGGCCAACCCAACTGCCGAGATAGATTATGATCTTGCCGTTAAAACACGCAAAGATATCATTATGGCTACCGGCCGTTCAGATTTTCCGAATCAGGTGAACAATGTACTGGGATTCCCTTTTATTTTCAGAGGAGC
>QNYL01000269.1 GCA_003973375.1 Flavobacteriia bacterium | reverse complement strand
CTTACCGATGTTAAAAGCAATCAGTTTTTGAAAATTGACTATAAAAACGCTACTGTTCAAAAAGGTACAGACAACCAACCTGAAAAGAAAATGCTTTTTACAACTGTAAACGATTCTATTTTTAATATCCATCATAAACATACTGAAAATTCCTATGACGATTTTAAAGAAGAAGTGCTGTTGCCCCATAGAACCTCTTCGTTTGGCCCCGGCATATCTGTTGGAGACCTTAACGGAGATGGCCTGGATGACTTTGTGGTAGGAGGCGCAAGTAATTATGAAACAGGAATTTATTTTCAAACAAAAGATGGATTTGTACGAAAGAACTTTAAAGATATACAAGATGACCGCTTACAGGAAGATATGGGAAGTCTGATCTTTGATGCCGATGGCGATGGTGATAATGACATCTATATGGTAAGTGGTGGAAATGAATTTGATTATGATTCAGAAAAGCTACAGGACAGGTTGTATGTGAACGATGGAAAAGGGAATTTCACAAAATCAAAAGATGCATTGCCTGTAATGCTTACAAGTGGCAATCGTGTTAAGAGTTTTGATTATGATAAGGATGGTGATCTTGATCTTTTTGTAGGAGGCCGGCTGATCCCCGGAAATTATCCGGTTCCTGCCGATAGTCATCTGCTTGAGAATGTAAGTACAAAAGGGAAACCTAAGTTTAAGGATGTTACGAAAGATAAAGCTCCCAGATTTAAAAACCTCGGACTCGCAACAGATGCCGTATGGACTGACATTGACAAAGATGGATGGACCGATCTGATCGTTGTTGGTGAATGGATGCCCATTACTGTTTTTAGAAATGTTGAAGGTTCTTTTGAAAATATCACCAAAAAAGTAAATCTTGATGAATCAAATGGCTGGTGGTTCAGCATCAGTCAGGGAGATTTTGACAAAGATGGTGATATGGACTATATTGTTGGAAATAACGGACTTAACTATAAATACCAGGCCAGTAAGGAAGAAACCTTTGATATTTACTTAAATGATTTCGACAAGAACAAACATCAGGATATTGTGCTGAGTTACTATGATGAAGGTAAAAAATATCCTGTAAGAGGCCGATCCTGCTCATCAGAACAGATTCCGGCTATTAAAAAGAAATTTAAGAATTATGATGAATTCTCCACAGCTACTTTAGAAGATGTTTACACGAAAAAAGATCTGGAAAAGTCACTGCACTATGAGATCAGATCCTTTGCCAGTGTTTATCTGGAAAATAAGGACGGAGAATTTATCATGCATAAATTACCCAATCTGGCTCAGGTTTCAAGTATCAACCAGATCCTTATTGATGATTTCGATAAAGATTCTAATCTGGACATTGTCGTTGCCGGAAATTTATATGGTTCAGAAGTTGAGACACCAAGAAATGATGCCGGCATAGGATTATTCCTCAAAGGAAATGGCAAAGGTGCATTGAAACCGGTCAGAGCTTTTAACAGTGGACTCTTTATAGAAGGAGATACCAAAGATCTGGCTAAGATCAACATTGCCGGTAAGAAATATATTATCGCCGCTAAAAATGATGATTATTTACAGTTTATCAGAGTAAACAAATAATCCTTTTAAGGAAGCCATTTGGGAGAAAAATTCTCAAATGGCTTTTTTTATTCAATACTTTTTACGGAAGCATCCCCAATCACAATACCCCGGTCAATTTCCGGACTTCCCTTATATCGAACCCTTGACTCTCCGTAGGAAGTCACTTTTAACCGGTCAGTTACATGAACTCTGATCTTACTTTCACCGTAAGAGGTCACTTTAACAGTCTGGCATACAGCACCCAGCGAATTAACTTCACTCTCCCCGTAAGAAACAATCTTAAGCGTATTGATACTCCCGTCTCTGATCTTTAATTCACTTTCCCCGTAAATTGTAGTGTGAAAAGAGTCTACATCTGCTTTTTTTATATCAACATCAGATTCACCATAAATATAGAGTTTAAACTTCTCTCCTTTTAACGGACTCATACATTCAAAGTCCTGTTCTCCCCTCAATGACAATTCCGATAAATTTTTATAAATAATTGTAGCTCTTACCACAGTACCGCTATAAATAGGGTGTTTCATTTTATAATTCCCATTCTTTTCGATCTTATTCTTCGTAATTGTTTTAGCTCCCTCAAGATATATATGAAGTGTTTTACCGGAAACCTCTACATTTAATTTTTCAAGAGGTTCTGTAATGTCGTGGATGATTACTTTTTCAGAATCTCCCTCTTTAAAATCTACCTGAATATGCGGACTGACCACTATTTTATTAAAATAGTTAACCTGATAGGTTTTAACCTGTGCTAAAGCTGAATAGCTGCCTGAAGCTATAAAAAACAATAGTAAAAGAGGTAAAGAAGGCAAAGTTTTCATATTTCCCGTATTGAACATTTTCTTAATTTTAAATGAATATCAATAATAAGATACTTTCTTAAGACTATTGTTACAGTTTCAGGCTAAAAAAAGGGAAATGTTATACTTTATGGACAGACACTAATTACTTTCCGATACAAAAAATAATGTATCTTGATTTTTAAGTAGTTATAATTTTAAGGTACAAATAAGGTACATTTCCGCATAAATAAGACCTATCCGAGTTAAATAATGTTTTTGGTTTGAAGGCTTCTAAAACGGGAAGTAAGAAACTTCTGGCCTAACATTTCAACTTTAAAAAAGCTTTTCATTTTCGTGGTATGCTATGTTTTCAGCTTTCTGTATCTGCTTAATTATTCGCAAATACCTTCTTGTTGGTTTACCGGCATAGGTATTTTTTGAATATTTTTTGTAAAGTTCATCGTACAAATCATCAATTTTAAAGTATGTACCAAATTCCTTTTCAAATTGTCTTTGCTTCTTACTTTTAACCTGACTTTCATACATGCAACCTTTAAACGCTTCACGGTGTAAAAAGTAACCATCAATTGAATACAATTTACGGCAACGCTTGTTTGTTTGAGGACAAAGGAAATACCAAACCTGACCTTTTCCGATATTAGACGGTAAAGAAACCAACTCTACTTTATA
>QNYL01000184.1 GCA_003973375.1 Flavobacteriia bacterium | reverse complement strand
AATAAACTTGTGGCAACCTGCACGGGTGTGCCTCTTCCGTAAGTATCAAAGGTCATTGCCCTACCTTTAACTAATTCAAATTTCTTTAGTGCCTTTAACACGGGCTCTACTCTGACTTTGCCTTTGGCCACATGAACTTGGAGATTTTCATCAGCATCAAACCAGAGCCCAAATTCTGTCCCTAAATCAACGACGTTCATGCGATCCGTCCGAACAGTGAATCCATGCCCTGCTTTGGGAACTTGAAACCAAGCCAAGCCTCCGTTCATTTTTACGGATAAGTCCGAGGTGAGCTCAAGCTTCGAAGGCCCCTCAATGATGGCTTTGACGCCAGATGGAAATGTAAACTGAACCACCCCCTGATCTAGGGTGATCTTGTCGCCTACTTGAAGTTTTTTTGCGTTACGGATTTCATCGTGAGAATAAATAATCGCATATTTTGCGTCCACGGATTTTTCCATGACAATCCAATCACGTTCAGAAGATCGCCGTTGGCTGACTTTAAAAATTAAAAATCCCAAACAAAGAATAAGCAGAGCTGCGATGCCATAAGTCAGGGAAACCATAGCTCTTTTGCGCTGGCCTCTACTGATCATCAGTTCACTGACTGGCATGGTTCCCAGTTCACATCGGTTTTTTACTGTTTGTTTTAGCAGAGCCACCGTTTCCATGTGTTCAAAATAAAGTTTGCACACCGCTGGATCCGTTTTGATTAGCTCCATGAGTATCGCGTGATTTTTATCGGTGATCACGCCATCCTCCAAATCTTGGATCAAGTGCTCGACCATTTCGGGATCATATCCTTTTGCTTTGTTCTCCTCCATTATATCATCCCCTTTCCAGAGTGAGCATGCTGTAGCTTTAATTTGATACATTTCCGTAAACGAGTCCGTATCCGGTAAAGTGAAGCTCTCAATGCCTCAACGCTACGCCCTGTCGCCTTGGCATACTCGCAGAGTCCTGATTTTTCCCAGTATCGATGTAATACAAGTTCTTGGTCTTTTATTTGCAATAACCTGATACATTCATTCAAAAAATTCAGTTTCTCCTTTGTTTCGCTAGGGTCTTTCACCATCGCTTCTTGAAAAACCGCTTCACAAACCTCTTCATCCAAGCAGGCGCGTTTCTCTCGCTTGAGCCGCTGCTGAACAGACATTGCCTGAAGTCGTGCAGTGGTTAGAGCCCAAGCTTTAAAATTGGTTCCCAGTTTGAATTCAGCCCTCTTTCTCCACAACACCTCATTGGTATTCTGAACAACATCGTCTGTCTCTGATGATCCTGGGAGTAGCGAAACCACAAAGGCTTGCAACAACGACTGGTGTGACACCAGAAGCTTCACAAATTCTTTTTCCTGCTCTTCTCCGTATTCCTCCATGAGATTGTTACCGTTAAGTAATAACAATTTCATGGAAACGTGACAAATTATTTTAATCGAGAGTTATCCCTTGCGATAAAATCGGAGCGGTAGATAACGAGAAACCAAAGTTTTCTTGTCCAGATGTCAAAAGAAATCCTGTTTTCTGACGGTTGCTCAGCGCCTGGAGATTGGCCGAATAGAAGAACCCCAATGGATTGGATGATGTCCAGCCCGTTGGGGTTGTAGGGTGCGCAGGTATATGGCGAAAAGAGCCTTATGCAGCGAGTTGATTTAATTGCAGGTTTTGGGGTAAAACCTTAAAGTGAAGGCAATATAACCTCTGAAATATTCGTCCATGGATTTACATTGCTCCCGTTGCTTTTAATTCGAATATAGCGCGTTTTAACAGGCTCTGAAAAAGAATACTTTTCTGGCTGATTGGCTTTTCCTGAGCTTTTGCCTGAAAACACCTCAATCCACGAATTTCCGTCGGTTGAGTAAGCAATGCTAAATTCATATTTTCGTTCTTTACCTTTATACCACTGCACCGAAAGCGAATCCAATGCCCGTTCTTTACTGAGATCAAGTCGGATCCACGCTCCTTTTTTCTTGGCTGACCAGCGGGTATTCGGGTCGTTATCAACGGCGTATTCTGCGATATTTTTTTGATCTTCCTCGGATGCAAGCACAACATCAAATCCTTTTTTAACGCGCTTACGCTTTTCATTCAACTCGTGTTGCTTCAGATTGGGGTCATAAACCAACGTGGTAGCATCACGCCATTTCTTTTGATCCCCCGCAGTGACTTCAATTTGGTTTTTACCTTTTTTCAATGCGACATCTGACCATTTAAACACATGCACGCTATTACCAGTCTGAGCGCCAATAATTTTTCCATTCACCTTGAGGGTTACTTTTTCGAAGTTGGAATACGCTTTGATGTCAATTTTTGGGATATCAACCTTCTTAAGCCGTTTGCTCGTTAAATGAAGCACGGGGTCTTTTGACCAGTTTGCTTTATAAAAATAAAACACATCCTTTTTATGTTTTCGGTCATAGGTGATAAACCCTTTGTGGTTGAGGCCTTTGAGTCCTCCGCGCTTCCAGCCGGCAACATTAAAATCAAACATGTTCCAAGCGTAAGTCCCCCAGATGAAAGGGCGTGATTGAAGTGCCTCCCACTGGATTTCATGCTGGAGTGATTGGTATTGCTCTGGGAAAAAAGGAGCTCGTGCGGCTGGTTGTTTTGGATGATATTTCTGATGAGCTAGGTTGCCACCAGCGCCGTATTCAGCAACGCATACTGGATTGTCGGGTCGAACCTTGCGTGTTTTATCCGCCCATGCTCCCATGTCATTGGTTTTCCCATAATACCACCCAAAATATCGGTTGCTCGCCATGAGGTCGGTATGGGCATCGATAGGACGAGTTAGGTCTCCGAAACCACTTGTCGAAACAGTGAACCGATCTGGGTCTTCTGATTTTGCTAAATTGTGGAGTTCCTCCGTTAATAAAATAGGGAACAACATCTTTCTGCTCGCATACACTTCATTGTGTAATCCCCAGACAAAAATAGATGGGTGGTTATAATTTTGACGAATCAATTCCAGCAATTGTAGCTTGGCATTTTCACCTTCTTCCCCTGAAAATCGGTTCACAAATGGCACCTCTGCCCAGATGAGAA
>QNYL01000005.1 GCA_003973375.1 Flavobacteriia bacterium | reverse complement strand
ATTTTTTCTGTTAATTCTTCTTTCATCTAAAAACAATGATAAAACTGTGAGTCAGATCAAATCACAAAGCTTTCTCGACTGCGCCTGTCTGCCGAAAGGCAGGCTCGAAATGACAACTCTTGTGAATAGTCACATAAAGATTCAATTTTTAGATACTCTTCAGCAACAACTGTGCAGTAGCCGGATTTGTAGCCAATGGAATATCATAAACATCACACAAGCGCATCAGCATAAAAATATCAGGTTCATGCGGATGTTTTTCCAGAGGATCCCTGAAAAACAACACCATTTGTGTTTTCCCCTCGGCAACTCTTGCAGCGATCTGCGCATCTCCCCCGTAAGGGCCTGATAACATCTGATCTACTTTAAAACCTGCTTTCTTTGCCTTAGAACCTGTGGTTCCTGTAGAAATAAGTTTAATCCCTTTTGCCTGAAGAATATCTTTATTATCCATTAAAAACTGAACCATCTCAGCTTTTTTACCATCGTGTGCAATGATTGCTATTTCCATATTAGATTTTTTCTGAATGATATTTTGCCAGTGTAATAATAGGATGACGAACGATCTTTCCTAATTTCAAATTGTATTCTTCAAATACTTCTTTGATCTCATCACTTAAGAAATGCGCAATAGACCCTACAAAATGTACAGGAACCGTAGCACTTTCATCAAACTGTAATATCTGGTTTTCGATAAACGACCGCAAACCTTCTTTGATCACTTTTTGTGCGTAGTCATTCTTTTTATTCTCTATCAAAAATCGTCCGATTTGAGCCAGATAGGTATTGGGGTTTTCTCTTTTATACAAATTCTCTTTAACAAAATCAGGACTCAGATCATAGGCATTTCCCAGGGCTTCTGCATATTCCTTTGGCATTTTGTTGTAATAATAACCTCTTAGCAACTGTTTTCCGTAATAATTACCACTGGCATCATCCATGATGATATACCCCAGAGAAACGATTTTCTGATGCGTGGTCTTTCCATCAAAATAACTACAGTTGGAACCGGTTCCGAGAATACAAACAATGCCCGGTTCATCAATTCGTAAAGATTTTACAGCAGCAATGGTATCTTCATAAACTTCTATATCAGCATTACTGAAAATATCTTCAAAGACTTCCCTTAAATACCCCCTTGCTGTTTCTGTACCACAACCGGCACCGTAAAAGTAGATCTTCTTTACCTGCTTCTTGATCTTATTAAGATCTTCATTTTTGATCACACGGTTATAGATGGTCTTTTTGGGCAGTACGGCAGGGTTTAGCCCTTTGGTATCAATTTTAAAAACATTCTTACCATTCTCATCTATGGCGATCCAGTTGGTCTTTGTTGAACCGCTGTCTGCTACTAAAATCATATTTGTAAATATTTAAGATACAAAAATAATTAAAAGCAATATGATTATTACTGATAAATATTAGTTTTTTTAAATTATTCCAGAAATGACAACAAGGCCAGTTCATAGCCTTTTAACCCGAAACCAACAATAACTCCTTTGGCATTGGCGGAGATAAAGGACTTATGCCTGAATTCTTCACGTTGATACACATTTGAGATATGTACCTCTACCACAGGTGTTTTAATCGCTTTTACAGCATCTCCAATGCCAACAGAAGTATGCGTATACGCAGCGGCATTAAGAATGATCCCATCAAACTCAAATCCGGTTTCCTGGATCTTATCGATCAGTTCTCCTTCAATATTCGACTGGTACTGAAACAGTTCTATGTCAGGATATTTGGTTTCCAGCTCATTGAAGAATTCTTCAAATGTCATATTTCCGTAAACTCCCGGCTCTCTTTTTCCTAAAAGATTCAGATTAGGGCCGTTGATGATGATGATCTTCATATCTTATCTATTAAGTCTCAAAAATAAGAAATTAATTGTTTGAAAGATAATTTTAATACATTTACATTATGAACTGGGCACAATCAATAGCAGATTATCAGGTATTTTTAAAGATCGAAAGAGGTTTAGCCAAAAACTCCATCGAGAGCTATATCCGTGATGTCAAGAAGCTTTATACCTACCTGGAAGAACATAAGATCAAGATCTCCCCCTTTGAAATAGATGACCTTACTGTGCAGGAGTTTATTTACGATGCTTCAAAAAAGATCAATGCAAGGAGTCAGGCCCGGCTGATCTCGGCGCTCCGGAATTTCTTCAGCTACCTGATCTTTGAAAATTACAGAAAAACCAACCCTACCGATCTGATCGAGAGTCCGAAAACAGGTAGAAAATTACCCGATACCCTATCAACACAGGAAATTGATCAGATCATCGCCCAAATCGACCTGAGCACCCCCGAAGGAGAACGCAACCGAACCATTTTGGAAACCTTGTACAGTTGCGGACTAAGAATCTCAGAACTTACCGGGCTCAACATCTCTGATCTTTTCTTTGACGAAGGTTTTATACGGGTTATCGGAAAAGGAAATAAACAGCGCTATGTACCCATTAATGAGGAAACCATCAAATTTATCAATCTGTATATCGATCATATCCGATCAAAGATCAAAGTACAAAAAGGTTTTGAAGATACCTTGTTCCTGAATCGCAGAGGCAAAAGTATCAGCCGGAATATGATCTTTATGGTGATCAAAGATCTGGTAAATAAGGCCGGTATACATAAAAATGTTAGTCCGCACACTTTTCGCCATTCCTTTGCCACACATTTGCTTGAAAACGGAGCCGATCTCAGGGCAATACAACAAATGCTCGGGCACGAGAGTATTACCACCACTGAAATCTATATGCATCTTGATAAGACCTTTTTAAAAGGAGTGGTTGAAAAATATCATCCGAGAAAGAACAGTTGAATTCTTTTCTGTTAAAAGAATTTTATCGCCTTTACTGATGTACTTCTGATTCTCTATAGATCAACATCAAAACAACGGAATTCTAATAATTACCTTTGTACCTTTAGGTTGATGTTGATGATCTTCCAGATCTATAAAAGTGATCGAACATTTATGCTTATAATTCTTAAAATAATTCTTTAATCTATCTTTGGTAATTTTAATCCCAAAAGATTCTTTTTTAACAGATTTTTCTTTGTTAAACTCCTGTGATTTCTG
>QNYL01000012.1 GCA_003973375.1 Flavobacteriia bacterium | reverse complement strand
ACAGAAACGCCGTATCTTCTGGCTATTTTACCCAGATAATCGCCATTTCTTACTCTGTATCTTATTTTATCCGGTGATTCAAAATATTTTGGAAGAGGCTTCTCTCTAACAGCATCTTCTGCTTCGGCATAAGCATAGATCAGATCCTCATTGGCAACAAATCTTCCGGCCATAAATTTTGGTAAGCGAAGTGTAAATACTTTTCCTTTTACATGAGGGATAACCTTTATTTTGTATTGAGGATTTAAAAATTCTAAAAGTTCTTCATCAGTTCTTAGGATACGGTTGATCTGATTAAAAGTGATCTGCCTTTTAACAACAATAGTATCCGTTTCAAACATGGGTGACAGTTCATTTCTGGGATGAAGATTGTGCTCTTTAGCATATTCAAAAATATAATAAGTGGCATAAAATGTGGGAAGATATCCCGCAGTTTCTCTGGGGAGAAAATGCCTGATATTCCAGTAATTCCTGTTTCCACCGGATCTTCTGATCGCCTTGGAAACATTTCCCGGACCGGAATTGTAGGCTGCCAGCGCCAGATCCCAGTCGCCAAAAATGTTATACAGATTGCTTAAAAGCTTACAGGCAGCCTCAGTTGATTTAACCGGATCTGAACGTTCATCTACATAAGAATTGACATTAAGTCCGTAGATCTTTCCCGTGGTGTACATAAACTGCCATAAACCTTTGGCCCCCGCTCTCGAAGTAGCATTGGGTTTTAATGCTGATTCTACAATAGCGAGATATTTGATCTCCATAGGGATGTTGTACTTGGCCAGTTTTTCTTCAAAAAGAGGGAAAAAATATTTGGCTCTACCCATAAGATCGGCAAGCGTATTTTTCCGGTTTTTTAAAAAGTGCTTGATGATTTTTTCCAGAGAAGGATTGTATTCCAGATAAAAAGGTGTTGTACTATTGAGATAGGCCAGCCTTTGTTTTAAAGTATCGGTTGGCAGATCATCAATAACAATATTTTTTAAACTGTCAGCATCAACAATTAATGAGGTGGAATTATCAATAGAGGAATTTTTCCAGGACGTCATCCATTTTTTATCAATTTCAGAAGCTATTTTATAATCAATTACAGCTACTTTTCTGGCTAGAACCTCTAAAGAATCTACGTGTAGCGTGTCGATCAGGGACAGATCAAAAGTGTCGATCTTAATAGTATCAACAGAAATATTCTTAAGACTTTCATCAAGCTTAAGAGCAGGTTTAGTTTGGTTTCTGACCTGAGAAAACAGGCTAAGATGTATAAATACGATAAAGAGTGTTGAAAATTTATACATGAATCCCCGGGTTTTATGTTATGCTAATATAAATAAACTGCTAAACTAATATATTTATTTTATTAGACTTAATTTTTAAATGCTAACTTGATTAAAGTAATGTTAAAATTAAGAGTTTTATCAGAAGAAATCTAACTTTTTTTAATGATTAATTTTATTCCCGGTTCTAAATTGTTCTCGCTATGGAGGTTATTCCATTCTTTTAACTGATTTACGCTTACATCAGGAAATTTTCGGGAAATGATAAATAAAGAACCCCCTTTCTGAACAATATAGGTTTTAATTTCTCTTTCTTTATTTTTGTTTAAAGACAGCTTGTGAAAGTTGTTTTTATCAGAAATAACCAGATGTTGTCCTTCGATCAGGTAATTGGTTTCGAGTCCGTTCCACATTTTTAATTGTTCCAGCCGGATGTTAAATTTTGAGGCGATCCTGCTTAAATTATCCCCTTTTTTAACCTTGTAACTGTTGTATGGGCTTACCTTTATAATTTTAGAAGTTTGTCTGGCCGGTTTGTCCGAATAGATCTTTTCCTCAAAACGTATAAAATCAGAGATTTTATTTTTCGGAAGTACAAGAGCATACGGATCTACCGATTTATATGGAATAACCCCTGTTTTATACTGTGGATTGAGTATTTTTAAAAATTCGTTGTTTAAGCCAAGTACGGAAGCAATCTTGTTAATAGAAACCTGTTTTTTAATTTTAACGGTATCGGTTTCAAAATACGATAGCCCCGTTTTCTTAGGTTTTATATTGTGAAAAATATTGTATTCAAAAAGGTAGAAAGTTGCATAAAAAGCCGGCAGATATCCACGTGTTTCCAACGGGAGATATTTCCTGATTTCCCAGTAATTTTTATTTCCTCCGGCCCGTCTGATGGCCTTTGTAACATTGCCGGGTCCTGAGTTATAGGCTGCCAGTGCCAGATCCCAGTTACCAAACATTTTATAAAGCTTGTTTAAAAATTTACAGGCGGCTTCAGTAGATTTGACCGGGTCGTATCTTTCATCTACCATAGAATTGATCTCGAGTCCGAAATGTTTCCCGGTAGCATAAGTAAATTGCCATAAACCTCTCGCACCGGTTTTTGATTTGGATTGTGGCTTTAACGCCGATTCGATCACAGCAAGATATTTGATCTCCAGTGGAAGGTCATATTTATCGAGATATTTTTCGAACAATGGGAAGTAATACCTTGATCTTTCCATCAGATGGGCAAGAGTTTCTTTTCTCGACCTCAGAAAAACCCTGATATAGCGTTCCAAAGTTGGGTTGTGTTCTATCTGGAAAAGGGTTTTGTTATTCAGATCTTTGAGTTGTTTAATCAGTAAAAATGTATCAAAATCTGTAATATTAACCTCTACACTTTTACTCTCTGAAGAAGTAATCTGAGTTTGAAGCCATTTAAAATCGATTAAATTGGCATAATCCTTATCGACAATGCTTTGTTTGGCCAGAAAATCTTTATAAACAGGTATATAAAAATTGTCAATAGATTGAATTTCTTCGCTGTTTTGGGCAAAGGAAGAGTAGGTGAGCAATAAGAAGATCAGTTGTAAAATTTTTTTCATAGATTCTTTTTTTATTAAGCAATTTTATCGTTTATCCAGTTGATGATATCATTAATTTCCTCTTCTTTTACCAGATCATTATGTAATTCATGATAACCACCCTCGTACAATTTTAAAGTTACATTTTTTGAATTCCTTGCAAATTCTTCTGAGGCTTTATAGCTTGTCAGCCTGTCGGCAGTTCCGTGTAACAATAACATCGGTATAACTAGTTTATAAGCATTTT
>QNYL01000296.1 GCA_003973375.1 Flavobacteriia bacterium | reverse complement strand
TTTTATCGTCAAAAGAATAGCAGAAAGAATTTCAGGAGCAAATTAGAGCTTAATATAGTATAAATTTCGCGGGATTTTGGGCTGCTTTTAATTTTCTCTAAAAAATGTTTGACAAAGGTTTTCTAAATAATAATATCCGCGAGCCCTGACCTAACTTATATGGCAAAAGGAGATGATAAAATCGAACTCGAAGGTGTCGTAGACATTACATATCCAGGAAGTCGCTTCCTAGTAAAACTTACCACTGAGGGATTCGAAGGTCATGAAGTTAGAGCCAGATTATCCGGAAAAATGCGAATGCATTACATTCGGATCGTCCCCGGAGATAAGGTGAAACTACAGGTTTCTCCCTATAATCTTGATGAGGGGCTTATAACTTATAGAAGTAGATAATATGAAAGTAGGAGCATCGGTTAAGAAAATTTGCATCTTCTGTCGAATAATTCGTCGGAAAGGTGTGGTGAGATGTATATGTAAAAATCCCGCGACAGCAGGAAAACATAAACAACGACAAGGATAATTTTAATTTAAATAATAATGAGAATTGCAGGAGTAAGTATTCCATCAGAAAAAAGACTAGTTATCGCTTTAACTTATGTTTACGGAGTTGGTCCAACTCGCGCGAAACTTATTTGTAAAAAAGCCAAACTAGACGAAAGTGTGCGAGTTAAAGATCTAACAACTGATCAGGAGCAATTGCTTCGTGAAGTTTTGGATTCTTTTGGCTTTTTATTGGAAGCTGACTTGCGACGAGAAATTAATCAAAATATCAAAAGATTACAAGATATTGGTTCTTATCGCGGGTTTCGACATCGTCGTCGGCTACCAGTTCGTGGTCAGAATACCAAAACTAATGCTCGTACTCGTAAAGGGCGTAAAGGAGCGGCTGTTACTAAGAAAAAAGTTGCTACTAAATAATAAATAATCATGGCTAAAGCAAAGAAAAAGATTCGGAAAAGTTTTGACAGCGGAAAAGTTTACATTGAAGCTGGTTGGAATAATACAATTGTAACCTTAACTGATCCCGAGGGAAATGTTCTAGGTTGGAGTACGCCTGGTCGAAATGGATTCAAAGGTGCGCGACAAAAAACACCGTACGCTGGTCAAGTTTCAGCTGAACAAGTGGCAGAGATTGCACAAGCTTATGGAATTAAAGATGTTAATGTTTATGTTCGTGGAATGGGAGCAGCTCGAGACCAAACTATTCGTGGATTAATGAATGGTGGTTTAGGGATTAAATCAATTGCTTCAATTTCGCGGGTTCCTCACGGCGGATGTCGTCCAAAGAAAGTTCGTAAAGTTTAAAATTAAAATATGAAATATACAGGTCCAAAAGCAAGATTATGTCGACGAGAAGGGTTTAACCTCTTCGGATCAGATAAATACCAAAAAATAATGGGAAAGCGTCCAACTGTGCCAGGGGTACATGGTGGAAAGCGTCAAGGTAAATTTACAGAATACGCAAAACAACTTCGTGAAAAGCAAAAGCTAAAACGAATGTTTGGGTTGTCCGAAAAACAATTCCGTCGAACTTTTGATTTAGCGGAAAAGAAACCAGGAGTTACTGGTGGTAATTTATTACAATTATTAGAACAAAGATTGGATAATGTTATTTATCGAGCTGGATTTGCGATGACTCGAATGCAGGCTCGTCAATTTGTTTCTCATGGACTATTTATGTTAAATGGTCGGCGGGTTGATGTTCCATCAATTATGGTGAAAGAAGGAGATGAAATTGAGGCACGACCTAAATCTAAAAAATCTCCTGTTTTCGCGGGAAATTTAGAAGCAAATGAAAAATATAACGCACCTTCTTGGTTAGCGGTTGATAATAAATCTTTATCAATTAAGGTTGTAGCTACTCCGGTAAATGAGCACTGTGAGCAAGCTGTTAATCCACAAATGATTGTTGAGTTTTACTCTCGATAATAATCAATTTAAAACAAATTTTTTAAACCCTTTAAAATGCACATTCTTCATAGCGAAATCGGTAATCCGATATTAAAAATCACGAAAGATGGAAATGTTGCTGTTCTAACAGTTATGCCACTTCCAGCTGGATATGGGGTAACTCTAGGAAACGCACTTCGTCGATGTTTATTATCTAGTTTGCCGGGAACTGCTGTTACAAAAATGAAGATTTCAGGATATAGTCATGAGTATACAACAATTGATGGAGTAAAAGAGTCTATTTTTGATATTTCATTAAATGTTCGTCAATTAAGACTAAAAAAACATTCTAAAGGAGAAGAATTCGCGGAAGTTTCACTAAAAAAATCAGGTGTAATTACGGCGGCTGATTTAAAAGTTAGCTCTGATGTTGAAATTTTGGATCCTTCTCAAATTATTGCGACTTGTGATAAAGCTGATCCCAAAAAGAAAATTCAATTACAAATTGAAAAAGGAGTTGGGTATCGTCTAATAACAAATGATGATTCAGCTAAAGAAGAAGATCCAGAAAATATTTTGTTAGATGCGAATTTTTCGCCAATTTTATATGTTAAATATGATATTGAGCCAGCGCGTGTTGGAGAACAAACAAATTTGGATAAACTAACTTTGACAGTAGAAACTGACGGATCCCTTGATCCAGAAAATGCTATAAAATTGGCTGCTGGAATCTTGCAAAGTTATTTTGAATTATTTAATTCAGAAGACGCTTATACAGACGAAGACTTTACGACAAGTTTTGATAAATTAAAGAAACAAAAAGAAGCTGAAGCACAAGCTGCTTCAGAAGCCAAAGAAGCTGCTTTTACGCCAATTGATATTTTGGGATTATCACAAAGAACTTTAAATGCACTAGTTAACGGAGGAATTACTTCAGTTGAGCAATTACTGGAAACTTCAATGACCCAACTTTCTCAACTAAGAGGATTTGGACAAAAAGCCAAAACAGAGCTAGATAAAATTTTGGTAGATCGTGGTTATGTTTCTGGAGTAGGGACAGCACCAGCTACTGATGATAAAGATATTAATACCGATAAATAATGAGACACCGAGTAAAAAAGGCAATATTAAACAGACCAGCTGATCAACGAAAAGCGTTGATGAGAAATTTGTTAACTTCTTTGTTCTTAACTGGACAATTGACTACAACTG
>QNYL01000073.1 GCA_003973375.1 Flavobacteriia bacterium | reverse complement strand
GTCAGAAAATCAGCATAACTGAGTTGCAGGTTTATCGTATTGGAATTGAAGCCGTACTTTTCAAAAAGAGCTTCAAAGTCTTTATTAGTTTCATTAAGATCCTGTGCACTTTTACTTTTATGGATCTTTATACGAATAAGAAAATCTTCAGCTTCGAGTACAGCTCTTGGGTCGGGATCATTTTCTAAAATAAAACGAAAGGCTTCTTCAGAGGTTTTATCATCGTTATTTTGAAAAGCAACCTTTCCGATCTCAGCAATTTTTATAGTATTTTTTGGGTCCCTCCTGAAAACCGATTTTTCCTGAATCAACGCCTTATCGTATTGTTTTTGCTGCATATATAACCAGCCAAGCAGGCTGTTATAAGCATTCTTCGGGTTGTTCCGGGCTCTTTTTAATAGGAGTTTCTTAAAGAGTATATTGTTTTCATCTTCAGGATTTTCACTGATAAACTGAGCGATATATCTTTGAACTGTGGGGTAGTATCTTTCGTTGATATCGATCATGTTCAGGTAAGCATTGAACATTTTTTCAAGTTCTCCTTTTTCGGCATAGATCTGTGCCAGCTGAACATTAACATTCATTTTTGGATTTAACTTTTTGGCTTTTTGATAACTTTCAAAGGCTAGGTCGAGCAGGTTGTTATTTTTAAAAGCTTGTCCGATGGTATAAATATAATTCGGGTTTTTCTCAATGATCTTTAAAGCTTTTTGGTATTCTTTTTCGGCTTTTTCGTTTTGTTTTTGCAGCTGATAATTATAGCCCAGTTCCACATAAAGATTGAACAGGTTTGGAAAATCTTTTAACTGCCTTCTGATCAGTTCCTCTGCCGATTTATAATCTTCGGTTTGCTGATAACTGCTCAGCAGATATTTAAAATAATTGTATTGAATTCGGTTATCTTCATGTAAAACCTTGTATAGGCTGATGGCTTTTTCGTATTCACCGCTGCGGTAGTACGAATAGGCAACTTCCGGCTTCTGGGCGAAGTTGATATATCCGGTTAGCAGAAAGAAAAAAAGAAATATTTTTTGCATATGGAAAAGTAATAAAAAACAACTAATAATTGCCTGTAACAAGGGTCTTAATTTTACTAAAAAAACAGTATTGCATTTAATTTGTTAAAGTTTTAATAAAATAAATTTAAAATTGTAACGTTTACTAATTTACCGAGTCAAAATTATTAACAACTAACAATTAAATTTTTACCATGAATGAATTAAATAATTTCTACGAAAAAGCAAGGAAAAGTGCAAAGGATCACATGAAAAAAGGACAGTTAAACGCATATTATATGGATCTTCAGATCATGATGCACTACAAAAGAATGTTAACTCAGCTTAATTAGTGTCTGTCCATAAAGTCATCGAATTGAAAAAATTATCTTTTTGCGCCTTTTTCCTTTTTTTATTTTGCCTAATACACAAGCATTTACTGCAATAAAGAAAACAAAAATCCATCAAAAAGCTTAATCTTTCAAAAATCAAGCACTTTATAGACAAACACTAATTAAAAATTCAATTAACAGAAGAAAATTTTCTTTTATAAATAGTCAACACCAGGAATTGGATGGTAAGCTATTTAATCGATAATATCAAAACCGGTGTATTTTTGTAATACTTCCGGTATTTTTATGCCCTTTTCTGTTTGATAATTCTCAAGTAAACCTGCCAGAACTCTTGGTAATGCCAGTGAGCTTCCGTTTAGGGTATGCGCCAGTTGGCTTTTGCCTTCCTTATTCTTAAAACGTAATTTTAAACGATTGGCCTGAAAGGATTCGAAATTGGAAATTGAACTGATCTCCAGCCATCTTTTCTGAGCAGTTGAATAAACTTCGAAATCGTAGGTCAGGGCAGAAGTAAATCCGAGATCTCCTCCGCAAAGGCGAAGAATTCTGTAAGGTAAGCCCAGTTCCTTTAAAATTTCTTTTACGTGTTCCACCATCTTATCCAAAGCAGCATAAGAATTATCAGGATGTTCAATACGAACGATCTCTACCTTGTCAAACTGGTGTAAGCGGTTCAAACCTCTTACATGGGCACCGTAAGAACCCGCTTCACGACGAAAACAAGGAGTGTAAGCAGTATTGCAAATTGGGAAATCCTCTTCTTTTAAAAGTACATCACGATAAATATTGGTAACGGGTACTTCGGCGGTTGGGATCAGAAATAAATTATCTATACCCACATGGTACATCTGTCCTTCTTTATCAGGCAGCTGACCGGTTCCGAAACCTGATGCTTCATTGATAAGCAGGGGTGGCTGGATCTCGGTATAGCCTGCATCACTGTTCTTTTCTAAAAAATAACTGATCAATGCTCTTTGTAATTTAGCTCCCTTTCCTTTATAAACCGGAAATCCTGCACCGGTAATTTTATTACCCAATTCAAAATCGATGATATCATATTTTTTGGCCAGTTCCCAGTGTGGCAGGGCACTTTCGTGAAGTTTAGGTATTTCACCTTCTTCAAAGATGATCTCATTGTCCTCCTCGGTACTTCCTGCCGGAACCAGTTCATTAGGTATATTGGGAATCTGGTATAAAAGTTCATTCAGTTCTTTGGAGATCTGGTTGAGTTTTTCATTCAGTTCTTTTGACTGGATCTTCAGCTGTCCGGTCTTTTCTTTTAACAGATTGGCTTTTTGAACTTCCCCTGATTTAAAGAAATTACCGATCTCTTTTGAGATCTTATTACTTTCGGCCAAAACCTGATCAAGAGCGGCCTGCGTATTTCTTCTTAAGCTGTCTTTTTCTATAACCTCATCCACTATGCGTTCTGCATCTTTAAAATTTCTTTTGGCAAGACCTTTCAAAAGGAGTTCTTTGTTTTCTCTGATAAAAGCTAATGATAACATTTTGTTCTTGTTTTTTGGTCTGCAAAGATATAAAATTACATCGTGAATGATAAACGATACAGTAAATTAGTCATCCCCTTAAAATTTCAACATCATAATTATTTTCTTTTAAGAATATATTTTTTAAAAATACAAATCTAAAGGAATCTTTGTGGTATAGCCAACGTAAAAATTATTACACAGAGCTACACTGAGTAGCACAAAGTAACACAAAGACAAAAAACAGGTATAGCAAACCCTTATCATTACTATGTTTCATTATACTGATTAGT
>QNYL01000145.1 GCA_003973375.1 Flavobacteriia bacterium | reverse complement strand
AAGATAAAAGAAGTTTAATAATCTGATTTTTAAATTTTTTAATCGTTCAATCTTTTAATTATATTTGAACAAACACGGAATACCAAACAGCTTTTAACATAGAGAGTCTAAAGCTTAAATCATTGACAAATTACATCATTAACGCATTATATCAATAACTATTAAAAAAATAAGAAAAAGCAGATGAAAAAATGGTTCCGGAATATTGGTCCCGCTACCTTAATTACTGCCGCATTTATCGGTCCGGGAACGGTTACATTATGCAGTATTGCCGGAGTAAATTTCGGATATAATTTACTGTGGGCCATGTTATTGTCGGTTATTGCAACCTTGATCCTACAGGAAATGGCAGCAAGACTGGGTATCATTACTCAAAAAGGACTTTCGGAAGTATTGCGGCAGGAAATAAAAAATCCTATTTTTAAAATACTTTCTATTTTCCTTATCATTTTCGCCATTGTTTTGGGTAATGCAGCTTATGAAGCCGGTAATATCAGTGGAGGTGTTTTGGGCTTATCGGCTGTTTTTCCTGTTCAGAATCTGAACTTTTGGGGTTTAAGTATCAATTATCTCAGTATTATTCTGGGTATATTGGCATTCCTTATCCTGATCTCAGGAAATTATAAAGTCCTTGAAAGGAGTCTGATCGTATTGGTTTTGCTGATGAGTATTTCCTTCCTGATCACTGCAATAATTACAAAACCTGATCTATTGGCGGTTTTAAAAGGATTGTTTGTCCCTTCTTTTCCGGAAAAAAGTCTGCTGACCATCATCGGATTGATCGGCACCACTGTTGTGCCCTACAATCTGTTTCTTCATGCTTCTTTAGTTAAAGAAAAATGGAATAAGGCTTCAGATCTTCCTTTGGCCAGGAAAGACACGCTCTATGCGGTATTGATCGGAGGTCTGGTATCTGTTTCGATCATTATATCTGCTTCCGCCTCAAATGTGGAATCGGTTAAAAATGTGATGGATCTCGCCGAAGGGCTGGTTCCTCTTTACGGAAGTATAGCTAAATATTTCCTTGCTTTAGGCTTGTTTGCTGCCGGGATTACGTCTGCCATAACGGCTCCGCTGGCGGCAGCTTATGTGGTTAAGGGCATGCTGGGCTGGCAGGAAGGATTAGGGTCGAAAAAATTTAAAGCAGTCTGGATCTTTATTCTTTTACTCGGTGTACTCTTTTCATCGATGGGTTTTAAGCCGATAGAGATCATCAGGGTGGCGCAAATTGCCAATGGGATCCTGTTACCGGTGATCACCGGATTTTTACTGTGGATCATGAATAAAAAAGACGTGCTTGGTAAATATTCTAACAATCTAATTCAAAACCTTTCCGGATTTATCATTCTTGGAATTGTAATTTTTCTCGGACTTAAAAGTGTGTGGAAGGTTTTGGAAACTTTTTAAAATTATGGATATCAATTGCGATTTGGGAGAGGGTACAGGAAATGATGAAAAGATCATGCCATTTATTACGTCCTGTAATATCGCCTGTGGCGGGCATGCCGGTGATGAAGCATCAATTGCTGAAACGATCCGGCTTGCTAAGAAATATAACGTAAAGATCGGAGCTCACCCTTCTTTTCCCGATAAGGTGAATTTTGGAAGAATCCCGGTTAAGATGCCAGAAAAAGAATTTAAAAAAGAATTGATCCGGCAAATTTTATTGATTAGGGAGATAGCTGATAAAGAAGGGGCTGAATTGCATCATTTAAAGCCACATGGAGCTTTGTACAATCTTGCGGTATACGATAACAAAACAGCTAAAACTCTGATTGAGCTGATGAGAGAATCGGCTAAAGGCCTCAGGCTTTATTTACCTTATAATTCTTTGATCGAAGCGCTTTCTCAGCAATATAAAATTCCTTATTTTTATGAAGTATTTGCAGACAGGGCTTATCGTGAAAATTTGTCGCTGGTTTCCAGAAAAGAACACGGGGCTTTGATAGAGGATCCGCAGGTAATTTATCAGCGGGTAAAGAAAATGATCACTGAAGAAAAGGTGATGACCATTACCGGAAAAGAAGTACGGATAAAGGCAGATACAGTTTGTATTCATGGAGATAATCCGAATGCAGTTGAGATTGCAAAATTGTTAAATAGTTTAATTTAAAGAAATTGAAAAAGGTAAAACTGATATTTAAACCTTTGGGTAGTATAGGGGCTTTGGTTGAATGGCCTGAAAAGATCGATGTTGAGATTCTTAAAGAGATCGGTTTTTTAAGGAAAAAAATTGAAAAGGAACTGCAAGAGGTAGTGATTGATATTGTTCCGGCCTACAATTCCCTGAGTGTTTTTTTTAATACGAGTAAGATCAGATATTCTTCTGTTATCAAGAAGATCAACGATATTTATAACAAAGAAAGCAATGATATTGAACCCAGATCGAAACTGTGGAGGGTGCCTGTATGTTATGACTTGAGTTTCGGGATCGATCTGGAGGAGATCGCAAGAGCCAAAAAACTGAGTGTGGAAGAGGTTGTAAAACTACATACTTCAGTGGTTTATGATGTGTATTTTATTGGTTTTCTGCCCGGTTTCTTATACCTGGGAGGCTTGCCCGAAGCCATTCATTACAAAAGACGTGCAAAACCCCGCCAAAAAGTTATAAAAGGAGCTGTAGGTATTGCTGATGCTCAAACAGGTATTTATCCTATGGAAAGTCCGGGAGGCTGGAATATCATAGGAAATTCTCCATTTAAATTTTTTAGTGTTGAGGAAGAACCTCCTTGTTTTGCAAAGTCGGGGGATAAAATACTTTTTTACAGCATCGACCTGAATGAGTACAAAAGAATACGAAAAGCTGTTGAAAAGGGATCTTTTAAATTAGAAAACGAAGTTTATGGATAGTCATATATTAATTTTATCACCGGGTTTTTATACGGGTATTCAGGATCTGGGGCGAAAGAGATACCGTTCTTACGGGGTGCCTATTTCGGGGGCTATGGATAAGTACAGTATGATTCTGGCCAATAATCTTCTTGGAAATGAATCAGGTATGCCTGTAATGGAAATAACCCAGATAGGACCAAAGATCATGTTTGAAAACTGTACCTTATTCGTGGTTACCGGTGCTGATCTTTCTCCTAAACTCAATGATAAACCTATAGAACTCAATATGGTTTATTCAGTTTGTTTCGGC
>QNYL01000102.1 GCA_003973375.1 Flavobacteriia bacterium | reverse complement strand
CAAAACCTTCTTCTTTTTTCTTTGAAGCAAGTTTGTATTCATTATTATCGATTTCAGTCTTAAGCCTTTGTTTTTTCAGATCAAAGATCGGCCTACCGAAAAAAAGGCTTTGAACCTTATCAAAATCCATTTCAGTACCGATCTGTTTACTGATCAGCCGGTAATCTCCGTCAAAATATTGTTTATTGATCTTTTCATAAAATAAAACCCTGTCGGGAAGAATCATGATCTTACCTATAGGAAAACCGAGTTTTGAAAAACTCATCCAGATCACACTGTCCTTGATCATTCGCATAGAGGCATTGATAGAAGGCAGCTCCTCTTTTCCTTTGTATTTAAAGATCAATTGTGCTTTGATCTGTTCGGGATAAAGATTCCTGTTGTAATGGTTCTCTACAACCTTTTTTGAGCTCATATTGGCAATATTTCCTGTAGTGTTTTTGATTGATTTACAGGAGAATAAAAAAGAAAAAAGAAATATCAACAGCAGGCCTCTTTTAAACATCTCCATTTTATTTTTTTCGTAATTCGAGCATTTTATTATAGTATTCAGTAGCTTTTTTATTTTCCCCCAGCGCTTTATGGCTCAGACTTAACTGTTCCATAAATTGTGATTCCAGTTTCTTATCATCTACAAGAAATTCAAGTCCGGAATTCAAAGTTTCGATAGCCTCCTTATATTTTCTGAGATTATTTAAGGAAATGGCATGAGTAAGATAAACGTAAGGCTGGCCCGGATACAGATCAAGTGCCTTTTCACTGTCGGTTTTCAGCAAAAGATACTGTTTGGTCTTCACCTCTCTTTCCAGAACTTTTTTTAGTGAATTGTAATCTTTATCGCTACTGTATTGTTTCTTTAACCGGTCTAATTCTGTAAGCGGAGTATCTTCATACTGTGGTCTTGTTACCCTTTCGGTTTGCGCAGCAGCAGTGTGAAACAATGATTCTTTTAAAGAATTGTAAAAAGCAGGTAATTTATCCTCTTCTTCCAGCTTTTTCATCAGTGTTTTAGCCGATTTAATATCTCCTGAACGGATAAACATAAAAATAAGTTCGGGTTCCAGATCAGGGTTTTGAGCAATTAATTGATTTTGATATTTTATGGCTTCCTTATAATCGTTCTGGCGAAGATTGATCTCTTTTAAATGCCTGATAATATTTACATTATCCGGTTCCAGATTTAATGCCTGATTTCCGTAATACTCTGCTTCGGTATATTTATGCAACTCGTAATAATTCTTGGAGAATTCAAACAATACGGCAAGATTCAGTTTATCAATCTTCTGGCATTCTTCCAAAGCATAGATGGCCTTGTCATAATTACCAATGGCCTTTTGCTGCAAGGCCTCAAAAAAGAAAGTTTCAAAATTGATCTGCTGCTGCTCAACAAGCAATTCCTCTTTGGTGGCAATCTCTTCCTGAGAAAAAATAGCAAACGGAAATAAAAACATTCCGCAAAGGATCAGTATGTAACTGTATTTTTGCATTCTTTATTTTAAAACTGAGAAATCTCCCAGACTTACCGTTGTAAATTTACCATCAAAATATACATTGTTGCCAATCATCGCATTGGATAACATTGCATTTTTAACAACTGTATTTTCCTGGATCATAGAATCTTTGATCACAGAGTCCTCAATAACGGTATGATCTCCGATAGAAACATTAGGACCAATAGTACAGTTTTTTAATACCACATGATTGCCTATAAAACATGGATCAATAATTTTAGTATTGATCCTTTCCACACTCTCCGAATGCAATTCAACACCATCTTCATGCTCATACTGCAATACTTTGGCGTTGGTTTCCACAGTAATTTCCTTATTTCCGCAATCCATCCACTCCATTACTTCTCCCGGAACAAATTTCATACCCTTCTTCTTCATATTCTCCAAAGCATTGGTAAGCTGGTATTCTCCTTTTTCACGAATATCATTATCTATAAGATACTGTATTTCCTCTTTTAATTGTTTCCCTTCCTGAAAATAATAAATACCAATTATGGCAAGATCTGATACAAATTTTTTCGGTTTTTCAACAAAATCGGTAATGATCCCGTCAACTGTTTTTACCACACCGTAAGCACTTGGTTCTTCCACCTTTTTTACCCAGACTGCTCCATCTGCCTTTTTATCCAATTTAAAATCAGCCTTAAATAAAGTATCGGCAAAAGCCACTACACAAGGTCCGCTCAGCGATTGTTTGGCACAGTATATAGCATGAGCCGTACCCAAAGCCTCTTCCTGAATAAATACTTTTCCTTCAGCACCCAGATCCCTGGCTATTTGCAGAAGCTTTTCATGGGTTCCTGTAGGAAAATTCGGGCCAATAACAAATGCGATCTCATCTACATCCTGATCAACCACATTAACAATGTCTTCAACCAGACGCTGTACAATAGGCTTGCCTGCGATCAGTGTTAAAGGTTTAGGAATGGTTAGGGTATGAGGCCTCAATCTTGAACCGATACCGGCCATTGGAACAATTATCTTCATTTTTATACTTTTATACGTTATGAAACGTACAAATATACATAAAAATTGCAGCAGATTTATCCTTAATAAGGATACCTGAAAGCTCCTTTTTGTGAAGTACTGTAAAATTTCACACGATTACTTTGGGCTGTTCCCTTCCATTTATCGATGAGATAACGATAATTGTTCTGATCAACAATTACTATTTCCGGATGAAGAACTCTAAGTAAACGTTCAAAATTTATCTTTGGACTCCCTGTAACGATCACAATGTCAGGAGAGTAATTATGCGAATATATAGCTGTGCTGTCAATAAGCATAAACTTCTTTTGATCAATGCAGTAAAAATTCTGTAACTTACTGGTACTCAAACTATCGATATGAGGTGTTCCTGTTATATAGTTTTTTACAATTAAACTGTTCTTTTCCTTATCTGATCCGGAAAAAATATTTAGAAGTCTTCCTTTTCTTTGTCCGATCAGGGTTCTTTTATAAGTGTTAAATACAATGAATTCACTGCTTTTTGAAACTTGCCTTTTTTCAAGAATCATATAAAACTGGATCAGGATGATCCCCGATAAGAAGTAAATAATAGTTCTGTAACTGGGTTTGACCAACAGTTTGAGTCCGAAAAAAAGTGTCAAATAAGATAAAATCATCAAGAT
>QNYL01000198.1 GCA_003973375.1 Flavobacteriia bacterium | reverse complement strand
GATTAAGATTTTTGATGGATTTTTACTTTTATTTATTGCAGCAAATGCTTGTGTATTAGGCAAAATAAAAAAAGGAAAAAGGCGTAAAAAGATAATTTTTTCAATTCGATGACTTTATGGACAGACACTATTTAATTACAATCGAGAGAAAAAATGCGGAGAGACAGGGATTCGAACCCTGGCAACGGTTGCCCGTTGACAGATTAGCAATCTGCTCCATTACCACTCTGGCACCTCTCCAATGAACTATGCTTTAAAGCGGTGCAAATGTAATAAATTTCAATATATATAATCAAAAAAATAAGTTTTTTTTCTTTTCTATTCTATAAAAATATATAACCAAAAAAATTATCTTTGTAAATTGAAAGATTAATTCTAAAAAAAGAATAAAAATGAAAAAATTTACTTTTTTAGCAGGTCTTTTTATACTTCTGAGCAGTTGTTCCACAATCAAAATTGTTGATTCATGGAAATCTGACGATGTAAGTGTTGTAAAGAATGAGCATATTATCGTTATCGCAAGAACTGATGATCAGGTGGCCAGACAACGATTTGAACAGGAAATAGCTAACAGATTAAGATCTGCAGGCTTTAATGCCACTGAAAGTTATAAGAAGTTTCCAGCAATCAGTGTAAACAAGAAAGAAACTCCTGAAGAAGTTAAAAAGTATATTCAAATATTAAAAAATGAAGGTTTCGAAGCTGTTGTTCTTACTGTGCTTAGAGATAAAACTAAAAAGATTGTTACGTCTGAAACAGGTAGTTATGTAAGCGGAGGTTATTATCCTTCTTATTACGGACCTTATTATGGAGGTTTTGGTAGATACTATGGTAGCGTTTATTCTCCTTATGGCTATGGTTATGGAGGTACTTATGTTCCGGTTGAAACCCGTACCTATACTTCTGAGACTTATGTTCTGGAAACTGTAGTTTACAATCTAAAAAAAGCCGATGGAAAACAACTGGTAGCTGTTGTAACAGCTGAAGTTATCGATCCTAAATCATCATCAAAACTTGCACCCGAATATGCTGATAAAGTACTGAAAAGTCTTAAATAGGATCAATACTTCTAAAAATTATACAGGCTGGTTCTTTAACCAGCTTTTTTGTTAAATTTGATAAACCTTATAAGATATATTATCAATGAAACAATTTTATCCCTCCTCATATTTCTTACTCCTTACTTTATTAAAGATTCTGTTAATGGAGAGCCCTGTTTTTATGAGCAGCTTTGATACAAATATCAAACAAAACGTTGAAACTGATCACTGATAAATAGGTCAGAACTGGAATGCCTTTAGTAAAGAATTACTTTGGCCTAATATTATGAAGTGGGAGGATCCCCTCCCTTTTGGAATATGGGTGAGATCCCTGCATATTAAATATTCCTGTACATGATACTTCTTTAAGAGATGCTATGAGAATAAGTTTTGGTTTGATGTTTTATTTCTAAAAAGCAATGCTTACTTTAGCCTAAAATATTATTCAGTCAATACAGTATTTATGCTTAAAAATTCTTTCACTGTTTTTTTTGTTTTATTGATCTTTTTTTCCTGTAATTCACCCAAGAAAGAATACAAGGAAATAAAAAAAACTGCAATAAACAGTTCTTATCCGGATGGATATGTAGGAGATAAAAATTGCGTTTCCTGTCATAAAAAAGAAACTAACCTTTGGAAAGGTTCTCACCATGATCTCGCCATGCAGGTGGCTAATGATTCTACAGTATTGGGCGATTTTAATGATGTATCAACGGTAATTGATAAGGTTTCCTATCATTTTTACAGAAAAGATGGAGGGTTCTTTGTAAATATCAAAGAAATTGATGGCTCAGTTAATGATTATCAGATCAAATACACTTTTGGCTTTACCCCCTTGCAACAATATCTTGTCGACTTTGATAAAGGAAGAAAACAGGTATTAAGGGTTACCTGGGATACCTTAAAGAAAAGATGGTATCATCAGTATAAAGGAGACATTATTCCGCAACACGATTGGTTACACTGGACAAGAGGAGCACAAAACTGGAATACCATGTGTGCCGAATGCCATTCAACCAATCTGAAAAAGAATTACTTTATTGAAAAGGATTCGTTCTATACTACTTATTCAGTTATCAATGTAAGTTGTGAAAGCTGTCACGGACCCGGTGAAAAACATCTGCAGTGGGCTGAAGGAGACCAGAAATCAAAAGATTATCACATACTGAACAGTACCACTAAGATTCAGCAGATCAACGATTGTGCACCCTGCCATTCAAGAAGATCGAAATTGACCCAGAATCTTACACCCGGACTGACCTACGAAGACCAGTATATGATTCAAAGCCTGACGCCAAATTTATATTTTCGCGATGGTCAGATCATGGATGAAGATTATGTAGTAGGATCTTTCTTACAGAGTAAGATGTATCACAGTAGTGTAAAATGCTCCAATTGTCATGATCCGCACAGTATGCAGCTTAAATTTCAGGGAAATACACTTTGCCTTCAGTGCCATATCAATACTGTTTACAATACACCAAAACACCATTTTCACAAAATGGATACTGAAGAGAGTCAGTGTATCAACTGTCATATGACCGGAAGAACCTATATGGGAAATGATTTTCGTCGTGATCACAGTTTCCGGATCCCACGGCCTGATCAGAGTGTTAAATATAAAACCCCAAATGCCTGTACCGGATGTCATAAGGATAAATCGGATAAATGGGCGGCAGATTATATCGTAAAATGGTACGGTTCCAAAAGAAGAGACCATTTTTCGGATGCCCTTATACTAAGTACAAAGCCTTCTCTTTCTGCAAAAGAAAAAGAAAAGCTGAATGCATTTATTACCGATACAAAATATCCGTATATAGCCCGGGCAACAGCCATTGAGAACATGCAAATAACTACCAATGATGATTATGTCTCTCTTTTAAAGACATTAAACGACAGTTCTGCTTTGGTAAAATACAAAACGCTCCAGAAATTTAACGCTTTACCTCTTGAACAAAGAGCGAGTATTGCGTTAAAGCATATAGCTGATACGGTAAAACTGGTTAGGGTAGGAGCTGCAAATCTTATTATTGACCTTGATCTCAATACACTGCAGGAACCGGAAAGATCTAAAGCTGTAGCTGCGTTAGAAGATTATAAAGAAATGCTTTTTGCTAGTGCTGATTTT
>QNYL01000138.1 GCA_003973375.1 Flavobacteriia bacterium | reverse complement strand
AGGAAAAATATTTGAAGATAAGGGATGGACTTTGGACGCCCCTGATGAAGACGGACCGAGTTTAATACGAGCTATTTACAACAAAAAACAAATTGATGTAAAAGACGATTCATTCGGACTCTATAAATTTGCTGATTGGTTGCCTATTCACCGTATGTTGAAAGGTTCAAACGCACCTATAACCTATAAAAGTGAAGGTTTAGCTAAAGAATTAGGACTTACAAATTTATATATCACTTTTAGTGGCTATTGGCCTGAAAAAGGCATTAATATGCCTACCTGCTCATTCAAAGAAACCGAATCGTACTCGGTGGGAGCACGTCTTCCTATTGATGAGGATAAAATATTGGTGGTAGCTTCTGCAGGAAATACAGCTCGTGCTTTTGCCCGAGTTTGTTCCGACAACGACATTCCTCTATTACTTTGTCTGCCAGAAGACAATCTTAGCGCAATGTGGTTTGATGAACCCATTAAAGATTGTGTGAAACTTGTGGTAGCAAAAAGTGGTGGTGATTATTTCGACGCCATCAACCTTTCTAATATAGCCGCTGAAATGGACATGTTTTTACCCGAAGGAGGAGCTAAAAACGTTGCTCGAAGAGATGGTATGGCAACCACAACCTTATCGGCTGTAACGCATATTGGTAAAATTCCTGATTATTATTTTCAAGCAGTGGGAAGTGGAACGGGTGCTATTGCTGCTTGGGAAGCAAATTTACGTTTGATTGAAGACGGTCGTTTTGGCACAAATAAAATGAAACTTATGGTTTCACAGAATAAGCCATTTACACCTATTCACGATGCTTGGAAAGCGGATTCACGTCATATGTTACATCTTGACGATAATAAAGCACGTAAACAAGTGGAAGAAATTCTTGCAAAGGTACTTTCAAACCGTAAACCTCCCTACCCTATTATCGGGGGACTTTACGACGCAATGAAAGATGCTGGTGGCGATGTATTATTGGCTAGCAATGAAGAAGCTGTTGCCGCAGCAAAGCTGTTTGAAGAAACAGAAGGAAATGATATTCACCCTGCTGCTTCAGTTGCCGTTGCTACATTAATAAACGCTGTGAAAGATGGAGTTGTTAATGCCGATGATTTGATTATGCTAAATATTACGGGAGGTGGAGAAGCTCGGTTCCATAAAGAAAAAGAGCTCGTTTATTTAAAACCATCCATTGTATTTGAATTGGATCCAAACCCAGAAGATGTAAAAAGACAACTTAAAGAATTATATTCCTAGTACGAAATTGTATAAATATTATTTCATCATCATGGCCGCAAATTTTGTGGCCATTTTTTTTGGAAAAACCTTATGCAAAAGCTAAAACTAGTCCCTTTATATTGACTTTGAAAAATCGGTAATATCTTTATTAAAAACCTGAGTTCGATGTAAGCTTTGCTCACAGTTTCAGATAGATAATTAGTTCATATACGATGGACTATCGAGATAATTCGAGTATATTTGGGGAAGTATATGGGCTAATTATCGAAATTTATATAAAAAAGTCAATAGCAAACCATCTTCGCACTAAATACCACTCGAAATAGCCCGGCTATTACTTTGTGATATTTAGCAGCAAATCTGGTCTGCTTTTGACTTTCTGTGAGTGAAATCTTACGTCGAACTCAGGTTAAAAACTAAATCCGATACGAATATGCGACCACAGTCCGCTGTAAACATCATTTGCACTAACTCCTACACTTATAGGACCGATAGGGCTACGATAGGAAACTTCCAAGCCCACACCCAGAACATAATTATCAAAATTACCAATATAACTGGATTCACCCTTATCAGATTTATCAAACAATAATGTGATATCATCAGCATAGAAGATTCCATTAAACTTAGGAGATACAAAAAGATTATTCACAATCTGATATCGGAAACCCAAGCGATACATAACACCATTATTCATAAATATGGTATTTTCAGGCAATCCCCAAAAGGCTTGCTGGTCAGGATCACTTGGAAACATACCTCCAAATAAATTTGAATTGACTAATTCCTTGCCTGCTTTTGTTGAAGCCACAGTAAAGAACTCATTGCTCATAACCCATTTTTTGCTTAGTTTTTTATAAGCATCAACTTGCAATAAAATCTGGGTAAAGGTCTCTTCTTCAAGATCAAATTTACTAGGGAAACCTGGGTTTGCCGCCAAGGTATCAGCATCCACAACATAAGTTTGCATGGTCGCAAAATTCGATTCTGCAACAACAGCTATATGCATTCCACTTGTTGTAAAATACTTATCATTAAATGTATTGAGTTCGTATGAAAGCCCTGCAAACCAACCTGTGTTTTTGATATTTGAAAAAGATGCAAACTCAGGTGAAATAACCTTTTTATAATTCATTCTCTCATATCTTCCAAAAATATTAAAACTGGAATTAATGCCAGGAAAAAAACTGAATTTTGCTTTCAAATAACTCATAGACCGAGTAAATTGCGAATTCAGCTTACGATTATCATAAACAGGCATATCGTTTACATAAAAGTTATAGCTTATTGAAGTTCCAAATCGAGTCCCATAATCTAAATAGGTAAAGTATCTAATTTTGGCAGCTGGAAACTCTGAGACACGTACCTTAAAATCTAATTTCGACATAGGTATAAGCACATTCCGAAATGACAAATCAGCAATTAAGCCAATTTTTGATTCATTACGATAGGATAAAGCGATATTAAGATGTTTCGCTTCGCGAGGAATAACATCATACACAATTTTATGATTATTAGTACTATCCGTTTCAAAATAATAACCAACCTTACGAAACATTCGCGTTCCATACAATCGCTCTATTTTATCTTTTATATCCGAAGTTCTTATATAGACATTTGTATCTGATTCTAAAGTTTTTTTGACAAGCTGACGATACTTTTTCTTTTCAATTTTTGAATAATTTATACTCGATATATATATAGAATCTGTTAATACGGGTCTCGGTTTTGGCTTAACATTAAATTGCTTCATATACTCTGCCAAGGCCATCAATTCGGGTTTCTTCTTTAAGGCAGCATCATAACCTCTTTTATAAAATTCAGTATATTTATTAAAATCGGCCGCACTCATATCATTTAAATAGGGCTCAATATAAATGTCCACATTCTTTCTTTGCTTTTGAGCATCTAAAATCCCGCCCATCATCGATGATTGTTTCAATATAGCTAG
>QNYL01000006.1 GCA_003973375.1 Flavobacteriia bacterium | reverse complement strand
TTTTCTAGAGCCAATGACGGGATTTGAACCCCTGCCTGCCGGCAGGCAGGCGTGACCAAGGTCACTCATTTTCTCTTTTCACACCAATTCATAGTGCTTATCAAATTTCAATCTTGAGCCAATGACGGGATTTGAACCCGTGACCTCTTCCTTACCAAGGAAACGCTCTACCCCTGAGCTACACCGGCCTGATCTTGGCTACCGGTTTTCTTTTTTTGAAACGGATTAAATCGCCAAATGATTCCTGTCTTTACCTCTTTGTTAAAAGAGAAAAAAGAGCGGGAGACCGGGCTCGAACCGGCGACAATCAGCTTGGAAGGCTGAAGCTCTACCAACTGAGCTACTCCCGCTTGTAATTTGAAAATAAAAATGTGGGGAGAGCAGGATTCGAACCTACGAAGGCGAATGCCAACAGAGTTACAGTCTGTCCTCGTTGACCGCTTGAGTATCTCCCCGGTTTTTATTATTTATTTTTTCAAAGAACGAGCCGATAGAGGGACTCGAACCCACGACCTGCTGATTACAAATCAGCTGCTCTAGCCAGCTGAGCTACATCGGCTTTTTGTTTTATTTTTAAATGGTGTTAATAACATTATTCCATAAAAAAACAAACCGCTTTTTCTAACGGTTTGCAAATGTATAAAGTTTTATTTTTTCTACAAAACTTTTTATATATATTTTTCTAAAAATCTATGCCCTCTGTTTCTCTTTCCTTTTAACCAATTGTCTCTTCAAAGAATCTAATGAAAGGTTAATTCCTTCTTCAAAAGTTTTAGATTGTTTTTTTACAATAACATCATTACCTGGTAAAAGAATTTTGAATTCGGATATTTTATTTTCTTTCTCACTAGATTTCTGCACTTTTAGAAATATCTCAGCTCCTATGATCTGATCGTTGTACTTTTCTAAATGCTCCATCTTCTTTTCAATAAAATTAACCAATTTACTGTCAATGTTAAAATTAACAGACTGTACAGATACTTTCATATTATCAGTTGTTTTTCTTGCTCCTTGGGTGAGCATGGTTATACATTTGTTTTAATTCCTGTAAGCTATTATGCGTATACACTTGTGTTGATGCCAGACTTGAATGCCCAAGCAACTCTTTTACAGAGTTCAAATCAGCACCTTTATTTAATAAATGTGTTGCAAAAGAATGCCTTAAAATATGAGGACTCTTTTTTACTTTGGTTGACACATTTGCAAAATTCTTATTGATAATTCTGTAAACGAGCGTAGGGTACAATTCCTTACCTTTTATGGTTATAAAGAAATTAGGAACCTTAGGCTTGATTTGACCTCGAAGTTTCAAATATTTTCGGATTGATGGAGTTACAGAATCTAACAACGGAATAACTCTTTCTTTATTCCTTTTCCCAGTAACTTTAACAGTGTTTTTAACAAGATCCACATCATATACGTTTAAAGTGATGAGTTCTGCTCTTCTCATCCCGGTTAAATACAACATCTCAATCATCAAACTGTCCCGTAATTTTTCAAAATCTTCCGTGTTATCAAAATTGTTGATCACATCAGCAATCTCATTTTCTGTAAAAGGCACCCGTACTCTTTTTTCTGTTTTTAATGATCTGTGTGCCTTTAACGGACTCTCTTCTATTATCCTGATCTTTTGCAAAAAATTATAATAGGTTTTCAAGGAACTTATCTTCCTGTTAACAGAACGATTTGAAATATTCTTTTCAGATAAATGTACAATCCACGATCTTATATAATTATAAGGTACAGTTTCAACATCTTCAACATCAAAATTTTCTGCACAAAAGCTTTTAAATGACAAAAGGTCATTGCGGTATGCTTTAATGGTATGAGAAGAATATTTTTTCTCGTGTTTTAGATATGATATAAAAGAAGAAATACTCAAATTCTGATTTCTGTTTTTTAGTAGGTTAAAAGTAATTGAAAACGTACTTTCTTTATTTACTTTCTAACAAATTTACAAATTTTAAATTAGAATTCCTGTTAATAAAAACAAAAAATCCGTTGAAATATTCCAACGGATTTATAATTTTTAGAAAAAAATCAGATTAACCTTTTTCTTCATCGGTTCTGAGTCTTTGTACATATCTTGCTTTCAGCAATTGTTGTCTTTTTAATACAGATGGTTTAGTAAATTGCTTACGTTCTCTCAGCTGTTTCATTGTTTTTGTACGGTCAAATTTTCTTTTAAAACGCTTTAAAGCTCTATCGATGTTTTCACCGTCTTTAACTGGAATTATCAACATAATTTTAGTGCACCTCCTTTCAATGCCTTTTTTATAGTTATTATTTTAGGGCTGCAAATATACAAATAAATTAATAATCAAAGGATTTATCTAAAATTTATTTCTGTATTTCACAAACTTCCCCGGATGGAAAATTATTTTTACCTTTAACAAAATAAAAAACAACCTAAAGTTATCTATCATGGAAACATTACCACCCCGAAACAGCGTTTTATCAGTTAAAGATTGGGCCATAACCATTTTTATTACAGGACTGCCTATAATTGGTATCATTATGCTTTTTGTATGGGCATTTAGCGATGATACCAACATCAATAAAAAGAACTGGGCAAAAGGAACACTTCTTATCTATTTACTGGCTTTTGTTTTATTTTTTGTTTTTATGCTGTTTTTTGGAGGAATAGCTATGATGTCGGGAGCTTTTAACCAACGAACCATATAAAAAGAATACTTTAAAAAGTTAAAATCTTTGCAAAATCCTATAGAGATCATGAGATAAAGACGATCGATCTTTTTTTTTAGGAAATGTTATTGACTAACCTCAAAAAATACAGCCGAAACATTTATTTCGGCTGTAATGATACTCAAATTTAATTACAACTAACTACAGGGGAATTTTCTTTGAGTTTCGTTTATTTCTAAGGTAAGATACAATCATCCCGACCATACCTACCAAAGTGGTTGCAGGAAATACCAGTACAGCCAGCACAAAAAAGAAAGCACTTGCCAGATTGATCAGATAATGAGCCCATGTCAGATCCTTGTTAAACTCTGCGAAAGCATAAAGTAAATTATGAAGCAGTACTGAAATCAAAAAGCCTGTTACAGAATACAAGAACAACTTCAGATAGATCTTATAACCTTTCCAGACATGCGTTGCCGACAAGGCGAGACTGATCATACCTAAAAACAACACTATAATGCCGGGTAAAATTATCTGA
>QNYL01000021.1 GCA_003973375.1 Flavobacteriia bacterium | reverse complement strand
AGGTTTAAATCCAAGACCAGACAGGATTCGTTTGGCCTTCGGTTCGAGTTGATACCCATTAGCTGCATCAAATGCATCTTGTGCGGCATGGTAGTCTGGGTGATCGGTGGTTTTGTCCGCCTCGTGTTTGCGCATTGTTGCAATCGCCTTGGTGAGTTCTGGAGAAATAGAAATGGCGATTTCGAGAAGCGTTTCATCTTTAGGTGTGCCAGCTTCTTGCGCTAGATAACCCACGATGGCATACTCGTCGATTTCAATAGAGCCTGAATCGGGGGTGTCTTCTTTGAGAATGAGTTTAAAAAGCGTGGATTTTCCTGCGCCGTTGGGACCAACAAGAGCAACACGTTCGCCCCAGTTAATCGTCATGTCCGCATCCTCAAAAAGTGTGCGTCCGCCGAGAGTCTTAGTAAGTTTTCGAATGATTAACATCGGCGGTTGCTTACCCTATTTTCGACATTTGTCACTCCTAAAGAGTGTTTTTTTGTGAATGTAAGTGATTCGCACTTAGGGTGATACCTTGTTTTTGGCTTTGTTCTCTTTTAATGAGGTGCTTTTTCCTTCTAGAAATTTCCAGAAGAAGGCGTGACTCCTTGAGGTAGTTTTCTTGCTTCTTTTGAAGGTTTTAGGATGGGGAAAGCTTTTCCTGAGTCACCTTTTTCTTCTTGGATATTTACA
Source organism: Flavobacteriia bacterium (assembly GCA_003973375.1). GTDB lineage: Bacteria > Bacteroidota > Bacteroidia > Flavobacteriales > Flavobacteriaceae > Namhaeicola. The sequence continues at coordinate 2,542 of QNYL01000021.1, read as the reverse complement.
GGGAAAGAAGGTGAGATATTTGAGCGGGTGGAGGAAGCTGAGGAAAATGCTACAACAAAGATTCCGATAACGAATATTTGTATGGCGATTCCAATGTATCCGCAAACGAGTCCAGCGATAGCCATTCCTCTGCCTTGGATGGGAGTTTGACTATGTTTGATTTTTTTAAGTGACATGTGGCCACATATGACGGCAGGGATTCCAAAAAGTGCCCAAATATAGCAGGCTAAAAGAGAGATGATTCCGCAAACGAGGCTTACGACTGAGAGTGTATCTGTCGGAATTAGATACCCTGGATAGGGTGGGGTGTTTGGGGCGTTTTGCGGGGTGGTATAGGGCGAAACATTACCCATCTGTCCCTGTTGCTGGAGAGGGGAATGTGAGGGTGACGATGGTTGGTTAAGTTCTGGCACAGCCGAGAGGGGGAGCCACTGGGGCATTCCCTCACGCCAAACGTTTGATCCAGGGCGAATTTTTCCCGATGCTATGAGGGATTTAATCTCCATCTCCGAGACGGGACCATGTTGTGTGCCGTCGTTGCTGTAAAACCAGTCAGCCATAGGAGATGGAGTGTTAATTTAATTGAGGGGGGGAGTTGATTGAGGTGTATGATTGTTGTGATGAAATAAGGGTGAATGGGCTCACCTTACATCGCAACAATTTCATATCCACCATCAACGTAAATAACTTGTCCTGTAATAGACGCCGCACCATCGCTAGCGAGGAATACTCCCGTATGTCCAAGTTCTTCAGGTGTGCAAGTGCGGCCAATCGGAGCGTGGTCTTCGTAATACTTAAAGAGTTTGCTGAAGTCAGAAATGCCACGGCCAGCCAATGTTTGAACTGGGCCGGCGGAGATGCAGTTGACCCGGATTTGTTTTCTTCCAAGGTCGGCAGCAAGATAGCGGGTGCTTGCTTCTAATGCTGCTTTTGCGACGCCCATGACATTGTAGTGAGGAACGACTTTAACAGCTCCGTAAAAGCTCATGGCAATAATACTCCCTCCGTTGGGCATCATTTCCGCAGCTCGCTGAGAAATAGCGATTAATGAATATGCTGACACATCGTGAGCAATTTTAAATGCCTCGCGTGAAGTTTTGGAGAAATCATTTGTCAGAGCATCTTTAGGGGCGAATGCTACGGAGTGGAGAACGAGGTCGATGGTGTCGGTGTGTTTTTTGACGTTTTCAAAAAAGGCGTCGAGTTCTTCATCGCTCGTTACATCACAAGGGTAGAGTGGTGTATCAGCACCAAATTCGGCACTTAATTGTTCGACATTTTTTTTGAGTCTTTCCCCTTGATAGTTAAAAATCAGGGTTGCTCCAGCTTTCGCCCAAGCTTGGGCAATTGCCCAGGCGATACTGCGTTTATTTGCTACGCCGAAAACAACGGCCGTTTTGCCTGCTAGTGGTTGGTCGCTCATACGAGCGCTACCATTGATGAAATATGAACAAAATGCAACCCCGAAATTTATGATGACAAGAAATCCTTTGTTTTTCGTCTTTTTTTAAGGGAGTAGACGTGTGATTTCTCGTATTTTTTACGAAGTAAACGCTTTCCAGATAACCGCGCCGAGGTAAATACCAAAGATGCCGATGATACCTGGTAGTACAGGAGGCGCGGGAATGGGAAGTTTAACCGCCGAGAAGATAAGTCCTACAATTAGTCCTGTTATGAGAGCTAGAAACGGGTCTTTACAAAGAGTGAGAAAATCGTCCATGTGATAAAAAATATGAATGTGAACTGCCGTTTTATCTTTTCAAAAGAGAAATCGCAAGCGGAGAAAGTCATTTTTGATGAATTGTATCGCGTTTTTGCCACTAAAAAAATTGATCGAAAATTGGCAGATTTTACACAACAAAAGGGGGGAGTGGTTTATTTATCAAGGAAGTTATGTCATATTAGATGCCAGGCATTAAAAAAAATGAGGCATGTAAGGAGGCATGTAAGGAGGCATGTAAGGAGGTTGGAGATAGGTGTTGTTTTTTTGTTGTTTGGCGGGGAACTTTGAGGAGCAGACTCGACAACTTATTGGGTTTTTGTTTAAGACTGTTTTCGACATGGCAATGGATAAGGCGAAGGATCAAACTCAAGAAAAATCAGGAGTGAAAAAAAAGAAGGAAAAACCACCCAAGGTTAAAAAATTAACTCCGATGATGGAGCAGTACCAAAAGATTCGTCGTTCGTTACCTGATGATATTCTTTTGTTTTTTCGCCTTGGAGATTTTTATGAGATGTTTTTTGAGGATGCCAAAATCGCTTCTGGTATTTTGAATGTAGCGCTGACTAAGCGCCATGATACTCCGATGTGTGGTATTCCTCACCATGCAGCTCAGGGGTATATAGCCAAAGTTATTCAAGCTGGAAAACGCGTGGCCATTGCCGAACAGACCTCAGATCCTGAACCTGGAAAAATTGTCGAACGCGAAATTGCCCAAATCATCTCGGCTGGCACCGTCAATGATATGACGCTCCTTGATGATACTCAGCACAATTACATCGTGGCCGTTTATCAATCGGGAAAACGTTTAGGCTTGGCTTG